>JAGPBS010000044.1 GCA_018063245.1 Alphaproteobacteria bacterium
GCAGGAAATATTGGATATGTTTTATCAGCACTTTAGACCTCTTTCTCTTATAGGTCTGGTGCGGACATATTTGAACAAGGTCCTAGCATTGCCTAAATCAACGGCCTATACACATCTGAGCGAAGCATTTCAAGATGTTCTGGATGATTGTACTGATCCGTGGCAAATTGACACAGACAAGGTCTATGTTGAGCTGACTGATGAGGCTGTGCTGAAAATCCTGATGAAGGTTGGGGTATTGACATCACTCTAAGCTTTTAAAATGGCGTTTGGTATTGAAACTGCTGCGAAATATGGGTGGTGCCGTCACTCAGAGGGCCCAAAGGGCCCGTGGAGTCTCAGCAATATGAGCACAAAGAGATGCTCTAAGTTATTGATTTTAAGAGATTCCACGTCACCCCATTTAGGGGTGACTCTGAATGACGCATCTTAATTTGTTAGCAGAGCTCTATTTCGCAGCAGCCTTAGTATTACTTCCGTCTGCCGAGTTTTTCTTCAACAAGGCGATCGGCTGCAATATTTGTTGGAATATTGTCTTGATCTGCTTTGCGGAAAATAGAGAGCATTGTTTCGTGAATATTGCCAATTTTTGCAAATGCTTTGTCTTTGTCATATTGATGGTTTGGATCGTGGCTATATTCAAAGCTAACGTTGATCACGCCACCAGCATTGATAGCATAGTCTGGTGCGTAAAGAATGCCCTTTTTCTTTAAGATTTCACCATGTTTTGCTTCAGCTAATTGGTTATTGGCAGCGCCAGCAACAATCTGACATTTGAGTTGATCAATGGTTGTGTCGTTGATAATAGCTCCCAATGCGCATGGTGCAAAAAGATCAACATCAGCAGTGAAAATATCATTGCCTTCCACAGCTTTTGCGCCAAATTCTTGAACAGCGCGTGCAACAGCATCATCGTTGATGTCAGAAACAATGAGTTCAACGCCATCTTTATGAAGATACTGACACAGTTTGTAACCTACGCTTCCAAGGCCTTGAACCGCAACCTTTAGGCCTTTTAAGCTATTTTTGCGTAGCTTGTAGTCAACTGATGCAAGAATCCCTTGGTATACACCGAAAACAGTTGCAACAGATGGATCGCCACTTCCGTTTTTGGATTCTCTGAGGCCAACAACGTGACGTGTTTGTTGTGCTATTATATCCATATCGTCGAGATTGGTTCCAACATCCTCTGCTGTGATGTAGCGACCGCTAAGACGTTCAACAGCAACACCCATTGCACGCATGAGTTCAGGCGTTTTGTCCTTTTTAGAATCGCCGATAATAACACCCTTAGCACCACCAAGAGGAAGTCCTGCAAGGCAGCTTTTATATGTCATGCCTCGTGATAGACGTAAAACGTCATGTACAGCTTCTAGAGAGTTTTTATATGGCCACATGCGGCAGCCTCCCAGTCCTGGACCGAGTGTTGAATCGTGAACGGCAATAATAGCTTTTAAACCTGTTTCGCGATCTGATGCGAAAACAACCTGTTCATGAGAATCAAAATCATTGTCACGAAATACTGACATAAAAACCTCCCTATATGGCTTGGTGTTATTTTTCTTAAACAAAGAATACTGAATATTCTGATATGATATCTATAATGAAACTTAAAGATAAAGAAAAGAAAAATCTGCGCTCAAATCTATTTTTTTAAAGATACTTGAATTCTTATGAAGAGGTTGTACCTTTTAAGATATTGAAAATATTATCCTAAGGGGTTCTTTATTTTATTCTTATAACATGCTATAAAGGATCAAATAGAGTGTAGGATTCACATGAGAAAAAAAGTTAAAAAGGCTGTTTTCCCTGTTGCGGGGCTTGGAACAAGATTTTTACCGGCAACAAAATCAATCCCGAAAGAGATGCTTGCTGTTGCGGATAAGCCGCTTATTCAATATGCGGTTGATGAAGCTAGAGAAGCTGGGATTGATGAATTTATCTTTGTCACCAGCAGAGGCAAAAGCGCGATTGAAGATTTCTTTGACTATGACGCTGTTTTATCTGAAAATCTGAAGAGTAAGGGCAAAATGGACTCGCTCGATGTTGTGATGCAAATTACAAAACCGGGTGATCGTTATTTCTATACGCGTCAGCCAGAGGCATTGGGTTTGGGGCATGCTGTATGGTGTGCTCACCAAATTGTTGGGGATGAGCCTTTTGCAGTCCTGTTGCCAGATGATTTGATTCAAGCTGAGCGTGGCTGCCTTGCTCAAATGATGGATGTTTATAATCAACATGGCGGCAATGTTGTAGCCATTCAACAGGTTCCGCGTGAGCAGACAAAATCTTATGGTGTGATTGATCCAAGTCCTGATTACAAAGACGGTCCTTTAATCAAAGTGAAAGGGCTTGTTGAAAAACCTGATCCTAAAGTCGCGCCTTCTAATTTTTCAATCATTGGGCGTTATATTTTGCAGCCTGAGGTCTTTACCTATTTGAGTGAGAAAAAGAGAGGCGCCTCAAATGAAATTCAGTTGACAGATTCAATGATCCCTCTCATTGCTCATCAGCCGTTCCATGGATTTCAATTTGAAGGAACAAGATACGATTGTGGTAGTAAACTAGGGTTTTTATCTGCTAATATATCCTACGGTCTTCATCATCCTGATATTCAGGCTGATTTAAGAGATTTTATGAGCCGGAAACTGAACGCTCTTTAGCGACAACTGAGAAGAGGATTTCAAAATGAAAATAGCTGTGATTGGAACAGGATATGTTGGTCTTGTCTCAGGGACTTGTTTTGCTGAATTTGGCTCTGAAGTTGTTTGCGTTGATAAAGACAAATCAAAGATTGAGGCTCTCAAGAGAAATGAAATTCCAATTTTTGAACCAGGGCTTGATGATCTGGTTGAAAGAAATGTGTCAGCCAATCGTCTATCATTTACAACTGAGATTAAAGAGGCAATAGACGGTGCAGAAGCTGTTTTTATCGCAGTTGGAACCCCAAGTCGTAGGGGCGATGGTCATGCAGATTTGACCTATGTATTTGAGGCAGCTAAAGAAATTGCAGCGCATCTAAAGGAGTACGCTGTTATTGTGATGAAATCAACAGTGCCCGTTGGTACGTGCCGCAAAGTTGAAGAATTAATCCGTGCAGAAAATCCAAAAGCTAAGTTTGATATTTGCTCGAACCCAGAATTTTTAAGAGAAGGGGCTGCGATCAATGATTTTATGCGTCCTGATCGTGTGGTGATTGGTGTGAGGACCATTGAGGCTGAAAATTTAATGAAACGCCTTTACAGGCCGCTTTATCTTCTTGAAACACCGATGGTTGTGACAAAGCCAGAAAGTTCTGAGTTGATTAAGTATGCATCGAATGCCTTCTTGGCAACAAAAATTTCTTTCATCAATGAGATGGCAGATCTTTGTGAAAAAACAGGAGCTGATGTTCAAGATGTGGCTAAGGGCATGGGGCTTGATGGCAGAATTGGGAAGAAGTTTTTACATGCAGGTCCTGGTTTTGGTGGTTCATGTTTTCCGAAAGACTGCAGAGCGCTGAGTAAAATTGGTCATGAGTATGATATTGATCTTAAAATTGTGAGTTCTGTTTTATCCATCAATGAAGAACGAAAAGAAAAGATGGCTCAAAGAATTTGTGAAGTGTCAGGCGGCAATGTGAAGGGCAAAACAATTGCTATTTTGGGCGTCACTTTTAAGCCAAATACTGATGATATGCGTGAAAGTCCGAGCTTAGATATTATTCCTGCGCTTCAAAAAGCAGGAGCTTATATCAGAGCAACTGATCCTGTTGGTATTTCTGAGGCAAAACCTTTGTTCTCGAAAGATGTAGTTTGGTGTGAAGATCCTTATGAAACAGCAAAAGGGGCTGATATCGTTGTGATTTTAACAGAGTGGAATGAGTATCGTTTCTTAGATCTTGATCGATTAAAAGAGGTGATGAATCATCCGTGTCTTGTCGATTTAAGAAATATTTATAAGCCTCATGAAATGGTTGGAAAAGGATTTTTCTACCATTCCATTGGTCGCAATTCTGTTGCGCCAGCGCCTCATGTTGAATTGGTTCGCTCAAGTTAATGATTATTGTTATATAAGGAAAAAATATGTCTGATACGAAGTCTCATTCTTTTCATCCAACTGTTTTGCGTGAATATGATATTCGCGGTCAAGTTGGTAAAACGCTTTCAAATGCGGATGCTTATGCTGTTGGTCGCTCTTTCGGTACCTACTCAAAGCGTAAGGGGGCAAAAGTTGTTTGTCTTGGATATGACGGTCGTTTAAGTTCACCTGACCTTCAGCAGAATGTAGCACGTGGTCTTCAGGATTGTGGCTTGAAAGTGATTAGAGTTGGACTTGGCCCAACGCCGATGCTGTATTTTTCAGTTTTCCATTTAGAGGCGGATGCAGGTTTGATGGTCACAGGATCTCATAATCCATCAGATTATAATGGTTTTAAAATGATGTTTGGCAAAGGGCCTGTTTATGGAGAGGCCATTTTAGAAATTGGAGCTCTGTCAGTCAAAGGTGATTGGGAAACAGGTAAAGGATCAATTGAGGACTTTGACATTAAAGATGTCTATGTTGATAGGTTGGTTCAGGAATTTTCATTCAAGGACACGATGCGTATTGCTTGGGATGCTGGTAATGGAGCAACAGGTGACATTTTAAGGCTTATGACAAAGAAATTACCAGGTGAGCATATTTTACTTTTTGATGAGATTGATGGACGTTTCCCGAATCATCACCCAGATCCAACCATTGCTGAAAATCTCGTTGACTTGATTCGTGTCGTACGTGAGAGAAAATGTGACATGGGCATCGGTTTTGATGGCGATGGCGATCGCATCGGTGCTGTTGATGAACAAGGCAGAATTATTTGGGGAGACCAGCTGATTGCTCTCTACGCACGTGAGGTGCTTGAGAATGTGCCAGGCGGCATCGTAATTGCGGACGTTAAAGCAAGTCAGGTTTTGTTTGATGAGATCAAGCGCTTGGGCGGAACGCCGGTTATGTGGAAAACAGGCCATTCTCTCTTAAAAGCAAAGATGAAAGAAACAGGTGCGCCGCTTGCAGGTGAGATGTCAGGTCATATCTTTTTTGCTGATCGCTATTATGGGTTTGATGATTCTCTTTATTGCGGTCTTCGCTTGATTAATTTGACTGTGAAGTATAATAAGACTTTAGGCCAAATGTTAGATGAATTGCCAAAAGTTGTGAATACGCCTGAAGTTCGCTTTCAAGTGAATGAAGAGCGAAAATTTGCAGCGATTGAAGAAATTGACGCCAGATTAAAGGCAGAAGCTGGTACCAATGTAAATGATCTGGATGGTGTGCGCGTCACAAATGCGGATGGCTGGTGGCTTCTTAGAGCCTCAAACACACAAGATGTGATTGTAGCCCGTGCAGAATCAGCAACGAATGAGGGATTAGAGAGACTGAAATCTCAGATTGCTTATCAGCTCGAGGCCAGTGGTATTGCTGTTCCAAATTTTGATCAGCATCAATGACGCTAAGAATGATCAAAAATAAAAAGAAGGGCTCATGAAAGAGCCCTTCTTTTTTTCTTTTTGGGGACTTGCCCGATATGAAGGCCATCGATGAAGCAGCTGTTGAATTTTAATTCTCTCAGCCATCTTTGCTGAGACAGTGTTAGATCTTGAAAGAAGAAGATGCAAATATCTAAAGCGCATTTATGGTTTTTATAGCAGTCTTGAAAATTATGATTATCTGGACCAGCTGTCCAAACAAAGATGAGCCTTCTGAGGCTTGTGAGGTGAACAATTTCATTGGGTAATTTTGTGAGATATCTGCAATCAGAGATATTTAGATAGGTTAATAATTTTAGTTTGCCAATTTGTGGCGGTAATTCCTTTATAAAGGTATCGGATAGATTTAAGTATCCTAGATTGACACATTTCTCAATTTCAGCAGGCAGTTCAACAATGTTGCTTGTATCAAGATCTAAAAAGGTAATCTGACTTGCTTTTAAAAAAAGTTCTGGGGGCAGTAAGGGGCTATGGGTACTCATAAATTCCCAAATCCCTTTTCGTGATTGAATCTCAAAATCAGGATCATTACCGAGGGCGGCACTTCTCATGGAGACATATGAATTGAGATGCGTTCTTAGCGACACTTTGTCTTCCTGAGGATCCTTAATAGAATTAATTAGACATCCATATGAAATCAGATAACTGCTCCTGAAATGGATGAGTCTTTTTGCAAAGTCCATGTCGTTTTCATCACTTCTTCTGCCAAAAAGAATGTCGATTTCGTCACTCAATATTTTCTCTTCGTATTGCATGAACTCAGCCATGATCTCGCCCTTGAATCTCTCAGCTCTGATGAGAGTGGCTGTTCTTTCTAGAATAGCTTTTTCGTGAGGTGTAAGGTCAGAGCCTGGGGGCGTTTGTGTTTTTGGAGATGGTGAGTTTTCAATTGGTTTGGGGATTCTCTGTAGTCTTTGTGCTTTGTAGGCGATGTATTTATCTGGACAAGATGCATCACAAGTGATTAGTAAAGGTTTGCAATAACTCATTGGTAAAATCCTAAAGATATTAATCTTAAATCGATTTATAGGTTGCATGGGCTTAAATTGCAATACAAATTTATCTTTTGTTTATTGATTGTGTTTTTTGTTGCTAATCTCTTTTCATCTTTTGAAAATAGGGGTATGATGGGGAAAAATAATTTAGGACAAGAGAACTGATGTTAAATTATCCAGATCCATTTAGTATGTTCATCATTATTGCGATTCTGGGCCTATTGCCTTTCGCGGTGATTCTGACAACTTCTTTTCTAAAGCTTGTGATTGTCTTTAATATTTTGCGTAGTGCTTTGGGCGTGCAGCAGGTTCCGCCTACAATTGCTTTGAATGCGCTTGCGATCATTTTAACATTTTACATTATGGCGCCCGTGGGAATGACCTCTTACTACGCCATTAAAGACAGTTCAATCAGTTTTAATAATCCTGAGTCGTTTGTAAAAGCCCTGGAAGTTGGAAAAGAGCCTTTTCGGAATTTTTTGATTAAACACTCAATGGTGAAAGAGCGAGCCTTTTTTGTGCAGACAACAAAAGATCTATGGCCGGCTGATGCAGCAAAAGATGTCACAAATGAAGATTTTCTTGTCTTGATTCCGTCCTTTACAATTACCGAGCTTACAAAGGCCTTTGAGATCGGATTTTTGATTTATCTTCCCTTTATTGCGATTGACTTGATTATCTCGAATATTTTGCTCGCTATGGGGATGATGATGGTGTCGCCTTTGACGATCTCTTTGCCATTTAAGCTCTTTTTGTTTGTGATGATTAACGGCTGGGAAAGGCTCATTCATGGCCTTGTGCTAACCTATCAATGACGATAATGAGTTTAAAAGGGGGACAAGATGAATGAAGCTCAAATTCTAACCTATACAGGCCAAGCTCTATTGCTTGTTTTGCTTTTATCTCTGCCGCCGATTATTGTGGCTTCAGTTGTTGGTACATTTGTGAGCTTGTTACAAGCGCTTACACAGATTCAAGAGCAAACTCTTTCTTTTGCGATTAAGCTTATCTTTGTGATTGTGACAATCTTGCTGACAGCCCCTTGGCTGGGCGGAGAGCTCTATAATTTCACCATTTTGATGTTTGATAGCTTTGGATATCTTGTCTGATGTATAATTTTCTGGGCATTGTTGATCTATACAAAGACTTCGCCTTTGCACTCTCTTTGGTGATTCCTAGAATGCTTGGCATTTTTTTGCTCATTCCCTTCTTAAGTCCTCCAGTTTTACCCAGTTTGATCAGAAATGGGATTGTGATCGGATTTTCGTTGATTGTTGTTCCGATTGTGATGGAAGAGGGAAAGAGCCATTCTTACAGCGATTATTTAACCTGGATTATTATCGGGAAAGAATTTTTTCTTGGCATTGTTGTTGGCTATTTGATAGCTATCTTTTTTTACGCTGTTCAATCAGCTGGGTTTTTTATCGATAACCAAAGGGGTGCATCGATTGCCAGTACAGTCGACCCGCTCTTAGGACAGCAGACATCACCGATTGGGATATTCTTCTCACAGATTGTCGTTGTGTATTTTTTCACCAGCGGTTTGTTTTTAATCTTTTTAGGAGCATTGTACCGAAGTTATATTTTATGGCCTGTTTTTTCATTTTTTCCGGAAATGTCGATGCAGAAAACACTCTTTTTTATGCAGCAAACGGATTATCTCTTCTATCTTGCCTTGATGTTTGCGGGTCCTGCGATTATTGCGATGTTTTTGGCAGAATTGGGCTTGGCTTTGATTAGCCGATTTGCGCCTCAGTTGAATGTGTTCTTTTTGGCGATGCCAGTCAAAAGTGCGGTTGCCTTTTTTATTCTGATTATTTATTTACCTTATCTTTTCTCATATATTAAAGATGGAACCCTTGTGATTAATCATATTTTCGCAATATTGGACGGGGTGTTTAAATGAGTGGAGAAAAAACTGAACAACCCACCCATAAGAAGCTTGACGATGCGAGGAAGAAGGGTCAGGTTCCCAAGAGTAAAGAAATAGTCTCAGCCTCGCTTATTACGGGTATTTTTGTTATTTTATGGGTGATGGCCGATTCTTTTGTTGAGAATTTTTCAAGCATGATGCTTGCGCCATCAAACCATCTTCATGAGGAGTTTCTTGTCACATTGAGCGCAGTCTCAAATGATATTTTCATGACATCTGTACAAATTATTGCCCCCTTCTTGTTGATTGTCTTTATTTTTGGAATTGGTGGAAATTTTGTTCAGATTGGTGCTTTATTCACGGTTGAGCCGATTATTCCAAAACTTGAGAAGCTTGATCCCATGAAGGCGCTTAAAAATATTTTCTCTCTGAAGAATCTTGTAGAATTAGTGAAATCAATTGTGAAAATTGCTGTTCTTTCCATTTTAATCACGTGGGTTGTGATGGGAGGGATTGAAGATTTGCTAAAGGCGCCTTCTTGCGGGGTGACTTGTTTGCTTGCTGTTTTTGCCTCTTTAATGAAAAAGATTATTATTGTGACGATTATCAGTTTTGTGATTATTGCGGTGTTCGATTTGTTTTTTCAGCGTTGGCAGTTTAACAAAGATCAGATGATGACGAAAGACGAAGTCAAAAGAGAATACAAAGAGATGGAAGGCTCCCCCGAGATCAAAAGCAAAAGGAAGCAATTTCATCGTGAGATCATGAATGATTCAAGTGGACCTAAGCCTCAGCAAGCACAAGAATCTTCAGTTCTTGTGACCAACCCAACCCATATTGCTGTGGGGCTTTTTTATGATAAAGAGCGTGCGCCCATTCCTTACGTGAATATTAAAGGCAAAGGTGTCTTTGCTGAAGAAATGATGCGGATAGCACGTGAAAATGACGTGCCGATCATTCAGAATATTGATCTTGCCAGAGCCTTGTTTAAAGATGTTGAGATGAATCAAGTGATTCCTGCTAAATACTTTAAGGCCATCGCTGAAGTTGTTGCTTGGCTTAATCAGATCAAAGCGGATAAAGAGGCTTTTTAAGATCTTCTTAAAACTTCCTTAAGCTTCCAAAGATAGTATTATCATAAATCATTCTGTGTTGAGCGAAGTAAAATGTATAGAGATTTTCTATCTAAGATTTGTGAGGATTTCGGGATTGACGCCCCTGAGTATGTGGCGGGATCTGTGTTTTACATGACCTTTAATGATGATTATTCTGTCGGTTTTTTATTGACGAAGCCAAATCGTTTTTGCTTGATGGCGAGTGTTATGCCGCAAGCTTTGCCTCTTTCTCGCGATCATCTCCAACATGCATTGAAACTCAATCTTGCTATGGTCCATGAACGGCGTGAATGTCTTGCGATTGATCCTTCTGATAATCACTTGATGCTTTATAGGGGCGTGAATGATCATCATATTCAGTATAAAGATTTTAAAAATATGATTGAGGAATTTATTGTTTCTCTCGCTTTTTGGAGGACAAAAATGCAGTCAATGATCTCAACCAAAAAAGAAGGTTCCCTTGCTGTTTAAAATGGACTAAAATAAAAGGATAAAAAATGATAGGTCTCAAACAAATGAAGCCAAATGATTTTACGATTACGATAGAAAACGACATAAAGCAAATTCAAGATGTTGCCGAGCATTTGGAATCTTTTGGAAATGCGAATCATATATCGCCCAAAATTGTTTATCAGCTGAACCTGAGTGTTGATGAAATTTTGACAAATATTATCACTTATGGGTTTTCAGATTCAGCAAGCCACGATATAACAGTTTCTTTGTCTTGTTCAAAGTCAGAAGTAACAATACAAATCATAGATGATGGTCAGCAGTTTGATCCTTTATCGTATACGCCCGAAGGGGTTGAGGATGAGCTAGAAGATCGTCCAATCGGGGGCTTAGGGATTCACTTGGTTAAAACAATGATGGATGAGATACAATATGAGCGGATTAATAACGAAAACAAAACTACCATTATCAAATACATATCTTAGAATTAAAAAAGATTTAGCCAGGAGTTTTTCAATGGATTATCAGCAAGAAGAAAAGAGTGGATATAAAATTTTAAAGTGTCAAGGCAGGCTTGATAGTTCGAGTGCGCCAACCTTTGAAAGTGATTTGACTGGGTTCATTGAAAGTGGTCACCATCAATTAATTCTTGATTTTAGTAGCCTTGATTACATAGCGAGTGCTGGTTTGCGCGTTGTGCTTGCCACAGCGAAGCGTCTAAAAGCAAAAGAAGGCGGAAAATTTGGTCTTTGTGGTTTAAATGAAAATGTAACTGAAGTCTTTGAAGTGTCTGGTTTTACATCGATCTTAAAAATCTTTAAAGATCAAAAAGCGGCCATTGAAAGCCTATAAGCGATTTAGATTTGTTTGGTTGACCAGGAACTCTCAGATACAAGAGTTCCTGGTCTTTTTGTGTTGTTTATTTTAATTGCGAACGTTTCATATAATTTTCAGGCATGAAAATTAGAAAAATTTCAATAATGAGACAAAGTGTGTAATAAATCGCTGTGAGAGCGACTGCATGTTCATGAAAGAAAGCAATGATGATTTCCATGAAAATTGCACCTCCTAGGATAAGCAGTGAGTAGAGTTTGGCTCGTTCAATGCCGATGTTTCTCAATCTTTTCGCTGATAGGACAACAGAAGAATAAAGGATTGCAAATTCGAGTAAGATAATAGGGATGATTGCGATGAATCTGACGACCTCGAGTCCTGGAGAGCTCAGAATGCGCAATACGACAATAAGAAGGATGGCAATCGTGAAAAGAAGAGCCGTATATCCAAAATAGGGCAGGCGTTGCATGGTGCCTGTTTTAAAACCACAAAATAAAGACTGAAACATTGTTTTCTCCTATACGTTTTGTGCATATTGTATGCGACATAAATTTATCTTAAACTTAAAGTGAAGTCAATTCTAAAAGGATTTTTGTCTGCTTATAAAAAAATCTTCCCTCTTGAGGGAATTATCTCTATGATAAGAACAAATAAGGAGATAAATATGTCAGATCGTATTATTAGTGCAACTGACACATCTTTTGAAAAGGATGTGTTGAAGTCAGATAAGCCAGTTTTGGTTGATTTTTGGGCTGAATGGTGCCAGCCGTGCCAACGGATTGCCCCAATTCTAGAAGAATTATCTCAAGAGATGTCTGATACAATCCGGATTGCTAAGGTTAATATTGATCAAAATCCAGAGACGCCGACAAAGTATGGTGTCCGTGGTATTCCAACACTTTTACTGATTAAAAATGGTGAAGTGATTGGAACCAAAGTTGGTTTCGTTCATAAGAGCATGATTTCAGAGTGGATCAATAGCACGCTTTAAGCAGAGTTTTATGCCATGAGTTATTCAATGCCGTAGTCTGTGATTGCGGCATTTGTTTTGGGATTATGGCGTGATGAGATGCCATTGCCCCCTTTGGTCTTGGCACATTTTAGCACCTGGTTGTCCTTGCACAGGTTCACATTTTCGATATTGATTTTGAGATTTTTTGGCTTCAGAGTTTGGTTTGCGCGTATTTTCCTGTGGAGGTGTCGGAATATCAACTTTGATAGGTTGTGTTGATTGAGGGGGTAGGGCAGCACTTTGGAGAGGTGTTGATGGCTTTGAAAGATATAAATAGGCATAGATGACTAAAATTGTAAGAACGATCCCAGCGACAAATTTTTCGGGGTTAATTTTGGAAGTGCTGGTATTGTTGATGATTGGTATCGCTGAATTTTGCTTTTTGCTGTGAGTTGCAGTGTTTTTGTGTTTTGTGAATTTTAGAGGTGAGGCGTTTAGCAGATCTTTTTGTTTTAAAATTTCCTCAGAGGCAATAACAGTGGGGTGCGAATTTAGATTGCTAACACTTGGTAGGTAGTGTTCATCTGCCTCATATAAATCATCACTATTTTTTTTATCTTGGCTTTTGTAGCAATTAATAATAGTGGATTTATTGCTTAGTTCACTGTTTACTAGCGTTTTGTATAGTGTGATTGCAACTGAGATGTCAACTACCCAATTTAATTTCTCAAATTCTTTAAGTTTTAATATCTCTTGTTCAATCGTTAGCTCGCATTCACGTACTTGCCACCTATTAACACAGCAGAGATGATAGAATGCATTTGTATATTCTAATTCATATGCGCTGTCTTTTTCTTTTTTGTCTTGCAATATATGAATGTGTGTAGCCGTATGACATTGTTTACAAAGTAGAATAAATTCTATAAGTCGCTGAATCCCTTTTTGTTGCGTGTAGTCTGGTTCAAAATCCCAATGTTCATGACACTCGAGGTCTATATCCTCCCCTTTATCATTCTGATTCCTCTGTCCGCAGATAGAACATCTGTTCCCTTTTCGCAAAATGAGTTGCTTACGCAGAGTATTCCACTCATCTGTATTCCAGACACTCCTTACATTATGTCCTGAAGTTGCCATAGGAAAGAAATTTAAACGAACAAAAGGGGGTTCAGATGAATGCTTATACATCTCAGGCAGCCACTCATTGAATTTTTTGCGTACCAGGGGGCTGTCAATATACCAACCTTCATTATCCGGGTCCCATCGCGCTCCTAATTTTTTGACTTTATCCTTTTCACTAAAAGGGACAAGGAGGTAGATTCTGTTCGGATAATTTGTTTCTTTTTCCATCGAGAGAAAGGTTGTCCTGTTTGGTGAGGCGCATGGCTTGGAGCCTAAGTGCCAATTGTTAGTGCGGAATGACCCAGGTTGCCTCTTTGCCGCGGCCAGCTTTTTTGACATGCATCACAATGCGCTGATTTGGATAGAGATTATGGACTTCACAGAGTCTGAGAACAGCTTTGTGAAGGAAGATATCTTCAGAGCCATCAGTTGGAACAGCAAAACCGAAGCCTTTGTTTGGTTTGAACCATTTGACAGTTCCCTCAACCTTTTGCTCATCATCTGCTAAAGCAGGAGGAGTTGGATAAGCTGGTTTGATTTCTTGTGTGATTTTGATGATTTTTGAGACTTGGATACCGCGATCACCAGGAATTACTTCGCAAAGCATCTCTGTACCTTCTGTTAAATCATGAAGACCCGCTCTATTTAAAGTCGAAATATGGAGGAATGCATCTGTGTTTTTATCGACTGCTGTCACAAAACCAAAACCTTTGAAGCTGTTAAACCATTTGACAACTGCGATTATTTCATTTCCTTCATTTGAAGAACTAAAATTTTCACCAGACATTATATATCCTCTATTTATTATTATTAGGATGAATTCTCATCGACCTTTATTTTAATGTACTAAGGTTAAGTAAACATTGAAATTGCTTCTATGACAAGAAAAATCAATGTTTCATATCGAAAAATCCTCTAGAAAGGAAGGGTTGTTATCATTATGTAACTATCAATTTTTGTAAGGGGCTCTTTTTGCTTACTTTACGGTTTTGCGCACTTATTTTATATAGGCTTGTGAGAGTCTCCTTTTTTAATCTGCTATTTAATTTGACGTGCAAATTTCATGCTAGTTCGATTAGCTACAAATGAGAATGATATATCGTCTAGGAAATTTGAGGGATGGGCGCCATTTATAAAATGGCGCGAGAGACGGGACTCGAACCCGCGACCACTGGCGTGACAGGCCAGTGCTCTAACCAACTGAGCTACTCCCGCATATCCAATTTTATGCGTATCTCTCCAGGTCTGAAGAGATGATCTTAATGGTGGGCGGTGACGGGATCGAACCGCCGACATTCACGGTGTAAACGTGACGCTCTCCCAGCTGAGCTAACCGCCCGTTATTAAGATATGATATTTATAATCTAAAAAAACGAGAAAGAAAAGGGAAAAAATAAAAAAACCGGAAAAAATCCGGTTTTTTTATGAAACAAAATTCTCTTACGAGGATTTTGTTAAGCAGATCTACGAGCTGAAGAAGATGAAGAACTTCTAGCTGAAGCTTTAATGCCGTTGATAGCTTCTTTCAAACCTTTACCAGGTCTGAATTTAGGCTGTTTTGACGCAGGAATGCGAATTTTTTCGCCTGTGCGTGGGTTACGGCCGTCTGTTGCTTTACGGTTTACAACTACAAAGCTACCAAAACCAACCAAGCGAATTTCTTTGCCTGATTTTAATGCGCCTGTGATGCTAGCGATGACTGCGTCGATCGCACGTGTTGCAACTGCTTTTGTTACGTCTGCTTTTTTTGCTACTGAAGCAATGAGTTCGTTCTTATTCAAGGTACAATCCCCCATGTTAGTTTAGGTTTAGTTATCATAATGCATGAAGACAGAAGAGTGATCTTTTATTTTCATGCGCCCACTTTTTAATCGTGTGTCTTAAGCCTAACCTTAAAACACCTAATTAATTGTAAACAAGGTTTTCTAATTTCCTCAATGACTAATTGCGCTCTTTTTCCCGGTTTTGCTTGATTTGGGTGAAACCTTCGGTATCTGGATACCTGATTTTATCTCAATTGGTTGCAGCGGATGTAAAAGAGCATGTTTTAAAACTTCATCTGCTGTTGAAACAGGTATGATTTTCAGGCCTTTTTTAACGTTTTCAGGGATCTCTTCGAGGTCTTTTTCATTGTCTTTTGGGATCAAAACAATCTTAATTCCTCCTCTAAGGGCTGCTAATAATTTTTCTTTTAGCCCTCCGATTGGAAGAACGCGTCCACGTAAAGTGATCTCACCTGTCATTGCGACATCTTTATGGACAGGATTTTGTGTAAGAACAGATACAATAGATGTAAGCATTGCAACGCCGGCCGATGGTCCATCTTTAGGTGTTGCCCCTTCAGGCACATGCACGTGAATATCTCTCATATCGAATAGAGAAGCATCAATACCAAAAGTTTCTGAGCGTGATTTCACATAATTTTCTGCAGCTTGTACAGATTCTTTCATGACATCGCCCAATTTACCAGTTGTCGTGACTCTTCCTTTGCCCGGAATGGTAACGGCCTCAATTAAAAGAAGTTCACCGCCTACTTCAGTCCATGCAAGGCCTGTTGTGATACCGATTAGATCTTCCGTTTCTGCTTGACCATATTGATATTGTTGAACGCCAGCATATTTGCTTAGATTTTTAGAATCGATTTTGATCGATTTTTCTTTCTTGAGCATAATTTGCTTAATTGTTTTACGGGCAAGATTTGCAACTTCTCTTTCAAGACTTCTGACGCCAGCCTCTCTTGTATAGTAGCGAATCAAATCGCGGTAAGCATCATCTGTAATTTGGAATTCGCCTTTTTTGAGTCCGTGCTCTTCCATTGCTTTTGAGAAGAGGTGTCTTTTGCAAATTTCCACTTTTTCATCTTCTGTATAGCCTGGGATACGGATGATCTCCATTCTATCTAAAAGAGGTTGTGGCATTTTAAGTGTATTGGCTGTACAAACAAACATCACATTTGATAGGTCATAATCAACTTCAAGATAGTGATCATTAAAATGTGAGTTTTGTTCTGGATCTAAAACTTCTAAAAGAGCTGAGGTTGGATCTCCCCTCCAATCGCTTGCGAGCTTGTCAATCTCATCAAAAAGGAAAAGCGGATTTGATGTTTTTGCTTTTTTCATTCCTTGAATCACTTTACCGGGCATCGCACCTATATATGTACGTCTATGTCCTCTGATTTCAGCTTCGTCTCTCACGCCGCCTAATGACACGCGGACAAAGTTACGACCCGTTGCCTTTGCAATTGATTTCCCAAGAGAAGTTTTACCAACGCCAGGAGGTCCAACCAAACAAAGGATAGGGCCGCGTAATTTGTTGGTTCTCTGTTGAACAGCAAGATATTCTGTGATGCGTTCTTTGACCTTTTCAAGACCATAGTGATCATCATCAAGGATTGCTTGTGCTTTCACAAGATCTTTCAAGATTTTAGAATTTTTCTCCCATGGAATATTGACAAGCCAGTCCAGATAGTTGCGCACAACAGTGGCTTCAGCTGACATAGGGCCCATTGTTTTAAGCTTTTTGAGTTCAGCTTTTGCTTTTTCTTTTGCTTCTTTTGAGAGCTTTGTGTGGTTGATGCGGTCTTCAAGTTCTGTGACTTCATCTTTTCCATCTTCACCATCGCCCAGCTCTTTTTGAATAGCCCGCATCTGTTCATTTAAGTAATATTCGCGCTGTGTTTTTTCCATTTGGCGTTTCACGCGATTGCGAATGCGTCTTTCAACTTGCAGAACGCCAATTTCTTCTTCCATCAATTCATAAGCGCGTTCGAGTCTTTTTTCAACAGATGGTGTTTCCAGCAATTTTTGCTTTTCTTGGTTTTTGATAGAAAGGTGAGAGACAATTGTATCTGCAAGACGTGCAGGATCTTCAATTTGTGAAATTGAGACAAGCACTTCTGGTGGAATACGGCGGTTGAGTTTTAAGTATTGCTCGAATTGTGACACCACAGAGCGTGCAAGAGCAAAGAGCTCAGGTGATTCTTCGCTTTCTTCTGGAAGATGCTCCGTTGCGGCCTCAAAGAATTTTCCATTATCAGTGATTTCTTTAATAGAGGCTCTTGATTTACCTTCAACGAGTACTTTAACAGTTCCGTCTGGTAATTTGAGCAATTGTAAAATTGAGCTGATGGTTCCTACTTTATAGAGGTTTTTAATATTTGGATCGTCTTCTGTTGCATCTTTTTGTGTGACAAGTAAAAGGCTTTTATCCTCTTCCATTGCATTTTCGAGCGCTTTAACTGATTTATCACGTCCAACGAAGAGTGGAACGATCATGCTTGGGAAGACAACAATATCTCTGAGTGGTAGGATCGGAAATATATTTTTTTCTTTATCTTTCGTATTTGACATTGAATAATCCTTTTCTTGAATGCTTAAGACGGTGTAGAAAGTTGGCATTTTAAGAGGTGTAATGCCGAACATGTATTCATTTTTAATGAGTATCATAAAGAACTATCATTAATATGAAAATGAAAACCTGTCATCTATCGTAAAATAACAGCCTTAAAAAACTTTTACTTTTACAAATAGGGTAGAAAAGATTTTTTTCAAGAGGGGGTGTTGTTGTTTCTTTTAGGGAAGTGATATGCTTTATTATGTATAAGTTCAAATAGATGTGAGACAATGTATGAATGTATATCTTGACTTTTCATTTACTAAATGATAAAATACCTTCAATAACATTCTAAAAATCAATTTATTATTATATAAGGAACTTATTATGTCACTCATTTTGCCAGCAAGCCCTCAAATTCACAGCCCATCTGAAGATGAACCGCGAGTTGTAAAAGCTCATGTTTATTTAAATACCAACACTGCAGTTTTCAACGATCAAATAGGAACTATTGATGTCTGCTTTGAAAATGGAAAACTCACAACAGACAAAAAAATCTTTGAGCGCCATGTTTTAGTTGTTGAAGATTTATCCCAGATCCCAGATGGACCTATGCGTTCTTTTTTTGAAGCTATGTCTTTGATCGTTCAGCCGGGGGGATCACCTCAAAATACAGCTCCACAGAACGCACAAGCCCCCAAGTCTCCTCATTTTCGAAGCTTAAAGATCTTAAATGGGCTAGTTTCAAAACAGCTTCTTGAAAAATCATATTTACCCATCTTCCGTACCTTGATTGGACAATTGTACAAACTCAGCAATCAATCTCAAGCAGCTGTTCAGTCTGCTACATTAGCTGCAAATCAAGGATATGCACCAGCGCAGGATAATCTTGGCACAATGTATTACCGCGGTGAAGGCAATCTTCCCCAACACCTTATTAAAGCTGCTCGCCTATATAAATTAGCGGCAGATCAAGGATACGCACCAGCGCAGAATAATCTTGGCATGATGTATTACGACGGTGAAGGCAATCTTCCCAAAGACCCTATTGAGGCTGTTCGCCTATATAAATTAGCGGCAGATCAAGGAGACGCACCAGCGCAGGGTAATCTTGGCAGAATGTATTACGACGGTGAAGGCAATCTTCCCAAAGACCCTATTGAGGCTGTTCGCCTATATAAATTAGCGGCAGATCAAGGATACGCACCAGCGCAATTCAATCTTGGCATGATGTATTACGACGGTGAAGGCAATCTTCCCAA
>JAGPBS010000045.1 GCA_018063245.1 Alphaproteobacteria bacterium
GGGAAAGAAGGAGCAAAAGCCCTTATTTCATCGCTTGGTAAAAAAGAGTCTGTTGGCATGCTTGCGGATCAAAAAATGAACAATGGGATTGCCTCTCCTTTCTTTGGAATGGAAGCGATGAGCCCAACAGCTCCTGCTGAATTCGCCCTTAAATACAAAGCAAAAATTTATATAACCCGCGTTATCCGTCGCAAAGGGTGCTATTTTACTTTTGAGATTCAAGAACTCAATCCTAGAACACCTGCCGCACTCGATAAAGAGGCACAAGTTCAATGGGTTACAGATAAAATCAATGCTCAGTTTGAAGAATGGATTAAAGATCAACCAGGCCAATGGTTATGGATGCACAATCGCTTTCCGAAGTGATATTTGTTGACAATTACAACAAAACCCGGCTACATTGTCTACAATATAAAGCCCCTTGCGAAGTGCTCGCTATTCATGCGGAACTATACACCTTCGCAGGGATGACAAAATTAGTGATCAAGAAACCTAAATTATCCCCAAACAATTTTATAAAAAAAATTTATTTAAAATTATGCTATAATTACCTTTGTGTCGGATTATAAGGAGAGCCCCCATGCCAAAAGTTACAGATTTAATTTCAAAATTTGAAAAAGCTGCCGAAACAAAGGCTCCAGAACATAAAGACAAAAAACTCGAAACAAAACCGAGTGATAAAGCACGGACCGCATCGAGCCAGGAGCCACAAGAAACATCACTCACAAACCGTTCAACTGTAAAAAGGTCTGGCAGAGCTCTGCCAACAATTCCCCACAAAGCTCGCCCATTGCCAACGCCACCTGTAAAGCCAAAGCAGGAGATGGTTAAAGTAGACCTTGGAAAATCGATACAATCACTCAAAAGTTCAATGCTAAAACACATTCAAAAGGACTTAAACCACCTTCCTCTCAATGAGAAAATAGAAAAGGTTCTAGGCTATAATCTTGATAAAAAACTAACCATCGACCTTCTTCGTCCTTCTATAGAGTCTGAATTGAAAAACACCTCTGACATAGATGACTTTATCCTTATCTTTCAAGGCATTAAAAAGATTTGCTCCTATGATATGAGCCCTAAAGAAGGACCATTCTACTCACATGAACTTTTTTCTGACCATTTCCAAGCAATGCTGGCAAAAGAGCCAGAACTTATGGCGAAAGAATCCCTCGCAAAAACAATAGCCCAATATAAAAATTTTCTGAAAGCTGAAAATTTTTACGCCAAGATCGACACTATTCAAGACCCAGACATAGCAGAAATGTTCGGACTTTGGTACAACTGCACAATCACAAATGAGCAAGATCTAAAAGCTTTTTGTCAAAATCCAAACTATGCAACAAAACTCCATTGCCCTCTCGAACTTAACAATCTTGAATTCGAAGAACTTGCAGAGGGTATTGCCAAAAACAAATCACTATCCGTGCTTTTACTCAATTGTACGGACATTGTCTCTCCAGGATTCGGTGCACTAGCTGATGCTCTCAAGGAAACCACCAGTCTAAAAACACTTCGATTAGAAAATGGTTTATTTGAAGATGATCAAGCAAATTACCTGGCTGAAGTCATCGCTGTCAGTACATCAATTACAAATCTTGAATTGACTTCATCTATATTTGCAAATGCAGGAGTGGTTTTTTTAAACAAATTTCTAACTGGAAATCAAACCTTGAGCCATCTTCAGCTTAATGATTGTAGAATGAATGGCGAAGGAATCGCTGAACTGACTCAAGCGCTAAAAGTCAATGAAGCACTGACCAGTCTAGAATTGAATTCAATGGACATTGCAAATGATGACCGACTATTCCTGGCTCAATCACTCGCTGCAACCCTTCTTGTCAACAAAACACTCACAACACTTGACCTTAGCTCTAATTCACTCAGAGATAACAGCGCCACGGCTATTGCTGAAGCACTTAGAGGAAATACAACACTCACAACACTGAATCTCCATGGAAATAAGATCGGTGATCCAGGTGCCGTCGCCCTTGCAAATACCTTGATAGACAATCAAACACTAAAAACACTTGATTTAAGTAACAACAGATATACTAATACCACAGCTATTGCTTTTATTCAGTCTATGAACCTAAATCAATCCCTAACACATCTCAATCTTGATAGTGGCTTTAACATCTCTATTGATTCAAAAGTGACATTGCGAAGATTAGAAAAAACGGTTCCAAGCAGAAAGTTTATTCTGTAGATTCTTCATATTGCATGGAGATGCCGAAACAAGTTCGGAGTGGCAGGTTTTTATCGTCAAGCCTTCTCCATAATATCTTCCCGCTGAGCGCTCATCACAGCCAAGTTCGCAACAATGTTCATCAGCACAATGATAAAGGCGCCAACGTAGAACAAAGGCATCACAACTGATTGCGTATTCTGCCATAAAAGCATCGCCATGAAAGGCGTTGTGCCTGAGAAAATCATCGAGCCTAGCGAATGACCAATTCCCATGCCTGAGCTTCTGGTTTTGACAGGATAGAGCGATGCATTAATCACATCGCAAGGCACAATAAACAATGAGAAAGACATTGAAGTCAAAATCATCAGCCATAAAGGCAAAAGCCCTTGCGCTACAAAATAACCATTCAAGAGAATCATTAAGAACAGAAGGCCTGAGCCGATAAGCTGAATCCTGTATTTTCCGAAGCGATCACTCAACAATCCTGCAACAGGCATGGAAAAAGCATAAGCAAAAAGAGAAAAACTGGTATGGTATGAGGCTTCACTTTCTTTCAGAACATGCACCACCGTACCCAAAAATGTCGGCCAAAAGATGAAATAAAAGTGATAGCAAACACCTGCTGAGCCGCAGACAAGCATGGTGATAAAGATTTTTTTCCACGGATAAGTCATAAGATGCTTAGGAGATAGAGGCTTGAATCCTCTTGATTTATCAAGAGATTTATCCAAATGACGTGTCTTTAAAAAATCAATGAACTCACCTGTTTCACACAAATGCTGTCTCAAATAAGAAAACAGAAGCCCGACAATACCACCAACGATAAAAGGAATGCGCCAGACCTGCTCAAAATGAGGACATGATTTTGTGAGTGAAATAGCAAGCGATGCCAATGCAATCCCCCCGATTGAACTAATGCCAACGAGCGAATTCCCAAATGAGGCACGCTTGCGACTGATATGTTCGTACATATAAACAACAACACCACTATACTCGCCTGCAACAAACACACCTTGAGCAATGCGGCAAAGCATGAGTATGGCTGCTGAAATCCAACCCCAATATTCATAAGTGGGCAAGCATCCGATAATAATTGTGGGGATCGCAATGCCCATCAGATTGATTTTTAGGCTCGCGGCTCTACCATAGTGATCAGCAATGCGGCCAAACAGAAAGGATCCAATTGGTTTTGCAAAAGAACCCATGGCATAAATACCAAAGGTCATCAGCAATGCAGCTGCGATATCTTGTTTCGGGAAATAAAGCTTTGCAAGCAATGCTGCTGAAAAGCCATAAAGGGCGTAGTCATAATACTCAAGCACTGTTCCGAGAACAGCAATGAGCATGCTTTTTACTTTTAGTTTTTGCATATTTTCATGCATATCTGCCTCCGCTGGTATGATCCAGATCAGGTCATAAGGGTTTTTCTCAGCCCTAAAGGGCACCCCTGATACGATCTTGTTACTGTTTTATGCTCTTTGAGGAAGATTGTCAAGTGTCTTTGTTTCTAACACAGCAATCTATAAAACCGTCATCAACTATGATTTGTTATTGAGAGAGTCGTCATTCAGAGCCACCTCCTTAAGAGGTGGCGTGGAATCTCAGCAAAGCATCAATAAAAACGGCACTTATTTTTATTTCTGAGAGACTCCACGCCCTCCTTTTAGGAGGGCTCTGAGTGACGGTATTTATTGTCAATCCCTCTAATGAGCGTCTTGCCAGTTAGCGCCAAAGCCAACTTCCGCAGTCAGCGGAACAGAAAGGCTCATGACAGATTCCATAATCCGCTTGACCTCGTTCGCAACCACTTCTTTTTCCGCCAAAGGCACTTCAAAAACCAATTCATCATGGACCTGTAACAACATGCGCGATTTTAAATTCTTTGCTTTCAGATAGGCTGCAATCTGAACCATCGCCTTTTTAATAATATCAGCCTGCGTGCTCTGTAATGGCGCGTTAATTGCTTGTCTTTCTGCGAATTGCCTTTTGGCAAAAATCTTGTCTCTAATCGTTGGCACGTAAGATTTTCGGCCAAACAGGCTCAGCACATAACCATGCTTACGGGCAAATTCAACCATCTCATCCATGTAAGCCTTTAATTCTGGAAACTGCACAAAGTAAGCATCAATCAAAGCCTTTGCTTCTTCGACAGAGCAATGGAGCTGCTGTGACAATCCATAGGATGAAATTCCATATAAAATCCCGAAGTTCACCGCCTTAGCTTTGCGCCGAAAGTCTGATGTCATCTCCTCTGGTTTTAAATGAAATACATGGGCTGCTGTATGAGCATGAATATCTACGCCATGCAAAAATGCATCCTTGAGTTTCGACACATCCGCAATGGCCGCAACCAGGCGCAGTTCAATTTGTGAATAATCGATCGACATCATTTCATAGCCCGCTTCAGCCACAAAAGCTTTGCGAATCTCACGCCCTTCTTCTGTCCGAATGGGAATGTTCTGCAGGTTCGGATCTGATGAAGACAGGCGCCCTGTATTGCTTAAAGCCAAACCGTATGTCGTATGCACGCGCCCAGATCTTGGATCAATCTGCTTAGGAAGCGCATCTGAGTAAGTGCCTTTAAGCTTAGAGACATGTCTCCAATCCAATATCTTGCGTGCAATTTCATAACCTTGCTCAGCAAGCGGCTCTAAAATATCAATATTTGTGGAGAGCTGTCCTGATTTTCCCTTGCCTGCTGCTTCTAACTTCAGCTTTGTAAAGAGAATCTCGCTCAATTGCTTTGGGGAACCAATGTTAAACTCCTCACCTGCTAAATCATAGATACGCTTTTCAAGCTCTGAAATAGACCTTTGAAGTGAGCTCGAGATCTCTTGAAGTTTAAAAGCATCCAGCTTCACACCCACCTGCTCCATCTCAGCGACAACCGGAATCAAAGGACGCTCAACCTCCTCATATAGGGTCAGCAATTGTTCTGTCCGAAGACGTGGTTTTAAAATCTGATGAAGCTGAAAGATATAGTCTGCTTTTTCAGACGCATAGTTTGCCAAACCTGCGATCGTCACTTGATCGAGTGGCTTTTGCGTGCGCCCCTCGCCTGCAATTGTTTTGAACTCTACAAGCGACTGATCAAAATAATGCAGTGACAAAGACTCGAGCGTGTGTGCATGCAAAGCGCCATCAAGCAGATAAGACATCGTCAAAATATCATCAAAAGCTTGCACTTGAATATCAAAGAAAGCGAGGATTTTCATTTCTCTTTTTACATCATGAGAGATTGTCAATAGAGCGGATGATTCAAACAAAGGCTTTAAGGTTTTCAGGACAAGCGCCTGATCCAATTGCTGATACTGCTTTTCGCCCTCCACAGGCGATTCAGGCATATTGAGCAGATTGCGCGATAATTGATGATTGAGCGGAATGTAGAAAGACTCACCGGCGCCAAGAGCAATTGATAGGCCGACCAAAACAACTTGGTCAAAACCAGAGCTCACTGATTCTGTTTGAAAAGCAAAAATGCCACGTTCCTGAATTTTTGTGATAACAGCTTGTAATTGTGCTTCTGTTTCAACAATGTCATACTGTTTCTCTTTTGAAGTTGGCTTTGCTGATACCAGCTCTTGCGATTGACCTGCAGCATGCAGAAGTCCAGCTTTTTCAAGGCGTGAAAGCGTTGATCTAAAGCCCTGCTCTTCTAAAAACAGACGCAATCTGGCTTCATCAAACACAGATAAAGCGAGGGAATCGATGGAAACAGGAACAGGAACATCTCTTTTCAGGCGCACCAATTGTTTTGAGATAATCGCATCCTCACGATGGGCAACCAGAGATTCTCGTCTTTTCGGCTGTTTGATCTGATCAAGATTTTCAAGTAAGCCTTCAAGACTGCCGTAAGCTTGAATCAATTCAGCTGCGGTCTTCGGACCAATACCAGGAACACCCGGCACATTATCAGAACTATCGCCGCAAAGAGCCTGCACATCAATCACTTTATCCGGCGTCACGCCAAATTTTTCAAACACCTCTGGCTCATGAATGATCTTGCTTTTCATCGGATCAAACATGCAAATACCATCACCAACAAGCTGCATTAAGTCTTTATCTGACGACACAATTGTCACGCGCTGATTATTTTGTTTTGCAATCTCAACATAGGTTGCAATCAAATCATCTGCCTCAAAGCCTTCAATTTCAAGCTGAGGCAAATTAAAAGCAGTTGTTGCATCACGAATGAGTGAAAACTGAGGAATCAACTCCTCTGGCGTTTCCGAGCGATTAGCCTTATAGGCTGGATAAATATCGTAGCGAAAATTTTTCCGCGCGGCATCAAAAACCACCAGGATTTTCTTCGCATGAATCTCAGTCAGCAATTTGATGAGCATGTTGGTAAAGCCAAACACAGCATTGACAGGGATTCCATCAGGACGTGTCATCATCGGCAAGGCATGAAAAGCACGGAAAATAAAACCAGACCCATCAATGAGGAACAGGTCATTATTATCGGCCGTAAAATGATTTATATTTTTGGTATCAAGCATGGCTTAACAATGCAAGATTTTGCAATCTCTGTCGAGAGAAAAATCATAGCATGAATAAAAAAACCTCCCCGAAGGGAGGTTTTTTAAAAGCAATTAACTCTTTTTCAGTGATCCAACGAGGTTATCGTAATAATAACGAACACCAGCCCAATAGGCACAGAACATTCTACCAATCGCACCTTCAAAGCAAGTACTTGCTTGATCAGTCATCTGTTCTTTCAAGAATTTAAAGGCTCTTGTGTCTTGAATTACCTTATGCTCAATCTCTGCGTTTTTGCAGAGAAGAATATAAATACGAACAAGCATATCTCTCAAAGAAACGCCGCCTGTTTCATCTCTTTCCACATCTTTTTTAGCATATGGACCAAATACAAATTGCACTGCCTTGTTATAAGGCGTGTTTGGCTTATTGTCTGGATCTCCTGCCAAGAGAGCAAGCAAGTTCAGTAAAACTGTATTTTCTACAGAATTTTGATATGCTTCCATAATATCATTATTGCTCTCAAATAACATATTCACAAGGAAACGATTATTTCTAACAAATGTTTTGTTCGCAAAATGCGCGTCGGTATCTAAAGAAGGAAGCACAATATTCTCGAACTGGTTCAGTAAATTAATGTCAAAACCATAAGCCTCACAGAGATTTGCACGACTTGGAGTTTGTGAAGCAGACAAGAATGGAACAATAGCAACGTCATCTTCCTTTTCGAGTCTTGTAGAGCGTTCATCTTCTTCAATCATTGCAGCCCTCCAGATCTCAGAATCTTTGTCGGCATATCTATTTTCTTCAGCTTCAAGTGCCAATGCCAAAAGCCTATCTTGCTCTTCACGCTGCAGGCGTTTTTGTATTGCAAATGGTTGCTCTGAGTCACCTTTTTTGAGCAATTTTGCCATATAAGCATCTTGACGCTCTTGATCATTCATGAACTTACGCTCTTCTTCATCCAATTTACGAGCCAATTCTGCTGCATAAGCTGCATCAACATCAATTCGAGATTGTTTCAGACGGGGAGAGAATGCATCTCTGGGCAAATCACGACTTGAAAATTCCGGATTGTAAGGCGGTATTTTCACCATAGATGGATAAGGGCTTGGTGCCGGCGAAGGAGATGGTGCAAAAGATACTCTTTTAAATGAAGGCGCTGGTGACGGAGATGGGTATGGGCTGGGTGCTGGCGAAGGTGATGGACGATGCTTCTGACGATCTTCATCTTGAAGACTCAGAGCAATTGCCAAACTCAGATCATCATCCTCTTTGCTCACTTCAAACTCTGTCCCTTCAACAAAAAGTGGTGCAAAACTAGGATTAAAGGCAGGCCTAAGAACTTGTACAAGCGGTTCATTCACAACAAACTTAGGTTCATTCTTTGGCTCTGCCCCAGAGAGGCTCAAAGCGATTGCGAAATCTAACTCTTCGCTTCTTTCTTCTTCAATCGGAGAAAGAGGAAACCCATCATCAACTTTTGGCATCATCAATTGAGGAGAAAGCGGACGTGCAGCTTTTGGTTCTTTGAATGCAACTTGATCTTGTAGCAAACGAGATTTTGTTGCAAGCTTTGGAACTGACTTTGTTTGAGAAGGCCTCGTTGGTGTCGGATTACGCTGCACGAGTTGCTCAAACATCTCAGTAACTTTAGCTCTTTTTGCTGAACCATAAGCCATGAGACCAGCATCTTCTGATTCGCGCTTATCAGTGATCTCTTTTCTAAACTGAGCCCCACCAGGAACCATTTCTTTTTTGGGTGCTGAACCTTGCATATGTTTTGGCATCACAACTGGTAATTTTCTCTCAGGCACGGCAGGTTTTTTAAACGCCGACTCTCCAAGACGAACGACTTTTCTGTCTAACAATGCAATTCCATAATCCTGAGAGGCAATAAATTGTGAGAGCTCTGATTCAACTGCTACTGAATTCACTTCACGGTGAGAGTTGAAAAATGGCGTCATCACAATGTATGATTTTTCATCAACTGTTTTCAGTCTCACGACACGGTTGGTTGGATTTCTCTGGTCAATCTGAACATTTAACCATGGACCGGATGATTGCATTGGTTGCATTAAAAGCTCAATCACACCATCTTGGTTACTTTTCTCTGAAATTTTGTATATCATCACAATACTCCTTTAAATATATAAAAATTTAAAATAATATTAACATTTTGTTAAATTTATTTCAAGACTATTTTTCAACGCTTAGCCTGAACTTACTAGAAATGCTTGGACAATTCAAGAGCCAGTAGATAATCTGGATCTAAATCCTGTTCTGAGGCGGCACCTTGCCTACTCATTTCGAGTGCTTTTTGAAAAACAGACTCATCTTCTTCCTCATCATCAACTGGCTGATTTTCCATTAAACTCAGAGCAATTGCCTTTTGAATATCAGCTTCATAAGAATCTACAGGCTCAATAATCGCCTCATGCACAGCTGCACTTTTGAAACGACTAAAATATTCCCCGAGCTTAAGATGATAATTTCTAAGCCCAAACCAGAAAATTGTAAAGAGCCTTGCATTCATTGCTTTTATGTAATCAATCGACCCATCAAATGGCCCAGGCAAAATATCGACAAGGCATTTAAAGAAATTTGTATCTTTTTTAGAATCAACTCTTTCAACAGCTTTATGAGCAATCAAAAGCATACAAATGCGTTCAAACAAATATTTCATTAAGTTGGCATCTTCTTGCATGACTCGATTCATATCAAACTTATCATACAAAACACCAAAAAGAAGAGCTAAAGACTCGGTCAAATTACCATTATTTCGTAAATACTTGATCAAAGCGGCCTGCAATTTAACCAAAGCGTTATTTTTTGTATGGTCATTATAATTCTTCCAAAGTTCAGCAAGATGTAAGTTCTGATCAAATATAGCAAAGGAAAGCTTTTGAGAGGAGATCGTAAAAGCATAACGATCATTATCTGGCAGGATGAATGATGGCTCTTCCTGATCCAAAAAAGCCTGAAGATCTTCGGGAACAACATCCAAAGCACGACACATCTGGTAAAATCTTTGCTCTCCCTCTTTAGTGAAAAAGTCTGAATCAGATACAGGCATGCGGGCCTGAAACGCAACTCCAGCATGAGAAGCCTGCCCTCTTTGCACAGATCGATTTGCCAACTTCACTTGCTCAAAATTAATATGAGGCAAAAATGATTCAATCGATTGAATCAAAGATTCTGAATCCACATGATGATTCAACATAGCAAAGTAAGACAAATGAGAGAAGCCATAATCATGAGGGTATCTAGCCATAATACTTTGCGCTGACCGACCATCTGCACTCAAATGCACTTGTACATCAAAATAACCTATATCTACATTCCCCTGTAATGGAGCAAGACTCAGATGCACAAACTCTTTTGCATCAGATTGAAGATGAATAATATAAGACATACTTTAAATCCCTCAGTATAATAAAAATAAACACAATAACATCTCATTAAAGAGATAGGTTAAACTTCAAACAAATCATATATTAACAAAAAATTAACAAACTCACAAGAGATATTTCTTAAAAAATATAATGACCTCTGAAATAAATCAAAGGCTTAGCTGATGGATCTTCTGAAAAAGCACTCTTCAGCACCTCACCAATCATCAAGACATGATCTCCGATTTCAATACGCTCTTTTATTTGACAATCAATTGAGCACAAAGCCTTATCAATATGAACAAAACTATTCCCTAAAAGGCTATATTTAGTTAAAGGCCATGGATTTGGTGTTCCATTTGAAAAACGGAGCGAAATATCCTGCTGTTGATGATTCAAAATATTGACACAGAAAAAATTATTTTTATTGAAATAAGGAAAAGTTCTGGACTTTTTATCAAGACAAAACGACAAAAGAGGCGGCTCAAGCGATACCGATGCAAGTGAATTAACCGTAAGACCCACAGGTTTTTGAGACTCATGATCAAATGTTGCCACATGACAGATGCCTGTCGTAAAAGACCCGAGAGCTTTTTTGAAGTGAATTGTATCAATAACCATGATCACGCTTTCTTTCAAGAATAGATTCCTTAGTATAATGGAATTGGTAATTTTTTAATAGAGAATATATATGATCATTTTCAGCGTGATCTTCTTTTAAAAATCAGATTACAATAATATAAAAACAGAGCGAGATTTCAAATGAGAGCAATTCTAGGTATTTTAATTGTGATAGGCTGTACGTTAGGTGGATATGCTGCGATGGGAGCACATCTGGGAGTTCTCTGGCAGCCATTTGAATTTGTTATTATTTTCGGAGCAGCCGCCGGTGCCTTTGTTATAACAGGCCCTGCATCTGTCTTGAAACACTTAGGACATGGACTTAAAACCGTTTTCTCAAAAGATAAATATGACAAAAAAAGCTATCTTGAGCTTTTAAGCGTCATGTTTCTTGTTTTTAAAATGGCAAAGACAAAAGGACTCATCTCTCTTGAAAAACACATCGAGGCGCCTCACGAAAGCGAGCTTTTTGCACAATTTCCTACTTTTCACCATGATCATCATGCCGTCACTTTTCTTTGTGACTACCTGCGTGTTATCTCTTTAGGCGCAGAAAGCCCTCACGTGCTTGAAGATTTAATGGACCAAGAACTAAAAACACACCATGATGAACATCATTTACTCGCAGGCTCTGTACAAAAACTCGCTGACGGTATGCCCGCTCTCGGTATTGTGGCTGCGGTTTTGGGCGTGATCAAAACCATGGGTTCCATTTCAGAACCACCAGAAGTTCTAGGACACTTGATTGGTGGTGCGCTTGTGGGAACATTCGTTGGGGTGTGGGTTGCCTATGGATACGTTGGCCCTATCGCAGGCTCAATGGAAGCAAAATTCAATTCTGAAGGTAAATATTATGAATGCATTAAAGCAGGGCTGATCGCTTATCTTCATGGGTATCCGCCGGTGATATGCGTAGAATATGCACGTAAAGGACTTGAAGAAGCTGTACGGCCAACTTTTGCTGAACTTGAAGAGACAACAAACGCCCTTCCTGCACCAGCATAATCATTTACACACTAATTTAAAGGCGAGTAGAAACGAGTGGCGGATCAAAGACCTATTATTATCAAAAAGAAAAAAGGCGGAGGTGGCCATGGGCACCATGGCGGCGCCTGGAAAGTTGCTTATGCTGACTTTGTGACCGCTATGATGGCCTTTTTTTTGCTTTTGTGGTTATTAAATGCAACGACTGAAGAACAAAAAAAAGGGCTTGCTGAATATTTTGCACCAACAATTTCACTCACATCTCGCGGCTCAGGAGCTGCAGGGCTTCTGCAAGGCGGAACTGTTATGAAAGGCAATGACTCTGCCTTAAGCGCAGCAGACCCAAACAGCAAACCAGAAGAACCAACTGATGAAGCAAATTCTGCAGAAAATCAGACAGATAACAGCGGACAATCAAAAACAGAACAAGTCAATGAGACAGAAGAATATTCAAACAAGACAGGAGACCCTGTTGAAGGATTAAGTAAAAAAGAAGGTGACTCTCTTCAAGCTGTCATCAAAGAAGAGGAAGAAGCTAAATTTGAATCAGCAGCCGCCGCAATTAAAGCAGCCCTAGAATCAATCCCAGAATTTTCAGACGTCAAAGGAGCCGTTCAAGTCAAACGCACAGAAAAGGGACTTGAAATTCAGCTCATCGACCAAGATAACTACTCAATGTTTGAAAGCGGAAGCAGCAATATCACCCCAACATCAAAAGCCCTACTCTCAATGATTGGCGTTCTCTTAAAAGACTTGCCAAACAAGATTTCTATCGCGGGTCATACGGATGCCTCCCCATTTCATGGAAAAGATGGATCTGATAACTGGGATCTCTCTTCTGCAAGAGCCAATGCAAGCAGACGTGTTCTTGTTGAAGGCGGCGTTGATCAAAGCCGAATCAGCGATGTTAGTGGTAAAGCAGATACAGAACCTTACGATAAAGCAGACCCCAAATCTCCCAAAAACAGACGCATCACAATTACGCTAAACAACGTTGACCCAAAAGACGTCAAACAAGATCAAACCGCACCCGCAAAATAAAAAAGCTTGATTTTATGCTCACTTTCAGTCACAATCCAAAGATTAATGCTTAATCATTGAATTAGTGAGGAAATAAATGGCACGTGTTACAGTTGAAGATTGCGAATCTATCCCAGATCATTTCGAATTATGCCTTGTTGCTGCGCGCAGAGCAAAAGACATTTCAGCAGGCGATACTTTAAAAATTGAAAGAAACAACGACAAAAATACCGTTGTTGCGCTTCGTGAAATTGCTGGTGAATATCTTTCAGCTGAACAACTCCGTGAAAACCTCATTCGTTCATTCCAAAGAAACATTCCACTTGAAGACGAAGAGAATGAAGATCTTGCCGACTTCATGAGCGGTGAACAAGCCTGGATTACAGATGACTCCATCACAAATCTTGACGACCTTTCTGATGTTGAAGAAGGCGAAGAAGATCTTGATGATGCAGACTTCGGTGAAGCACTCGACGATAATCTTTCAGCAGATCAAGATCTGTAAGCAAGACACCCTATCCAAATTACGATAAAAAAGCCCTCCACTGTTATGATGGAGGGCTTTTTGATCATGAGACGAGCTTTGGATTTCCGCGACTGGTCGCTCTTTGTCACACTTACGCCCCACTACCTTGTCACACCTGAGAACTTTCTCACGAAGTCATCACAACTTGTACACAGCTGAATATTCAATTTTCTGAGATTTTGTCTGGCCTGCCAAGAGAGTTCTAGAGAGAAAGAAAAGGATTTTTTTTGTCGCGTGCTATAGTCAGTAGCCCTCCTACGCACTGCGTGCTTCGGCGCGGCATCCGCTTTGCACACTCCGACTCGACTAGTCTCGTCGAAGCTAATCTCGTCGTAGCTTCAGCGAAGATGGAAGCGAAGACGGATGGCGGAGGGGGTCGGATTCGAACCCACGAGACGCTTCCGCGCCTGCCGGTTTTCAAGACCGGTGCCTTCAACCGCTCGGCCACCCCTCCGTCTCGAATAACAACACTATACACAAACACATCCCCTTTGGCAACACCCCTTCTCTCTTTTTTTCAAAAAAAATTCATTTTTATACCTTAAATCCTAAACCACACGACAAATAATAAAATTTTATTTTTATTTTTATTAATTATGTGGTAAAATGAAAATAGCACCGAATGAAGGAGTTGAAAAAATGAATAATAAAATCAGCGACCTACCAAAAACAGATCAAGCTGCGACAAGCGGCCCATCAATAGAACCCAAATTCTTTGAGCATAAAGTTGCAACAATTCCAAGCACTGGAAATCTCCATGACCAACTATCAACAATCGATCCTGAGAATCAAACTCTATTAACTCGAGTTGTTGAGCGTACTGAATCAAGGCACGCATTAGTAATAACAGATAAAACCTATAAAAGAATCCTTGGCAATTTAAATAGAAATAGTCAAAGAACTGGCACTAAAGTAGATACAACAAGAGATAGACACGAAAATGCTCTCAAAACAATTGGTATTCAACCAGGTCAGCCACTTCCTGATGATTTTCCAAAAAGGCTTATGACTTATAATTTCATATCACTAAAGGAAAAACAAATCATTCTTAAGAGACTTGAGGGTGATCTCCGCCAAAAGTGGGCAACACAAACCCTCAAAGGTGAGCTCAATGCTTATCAAAAACAATTAGATAAGGAACACGGCATTGATCCATCTAATATAAAGGAACAAAAATTTAAAGCTTATCAAGAAAAATTGGCAAAACAAGAATTAGATATGAGGCTACTCTTCCTCATGATCGAATATGCAAATCATTCTGAATCATGTGGTTTAGTCATTGCAAGGAATATATCATCAATTACAGACTACTTCGATCTATCTTACACAAGCATAACAGAACTTGGCTTTACAGAGATTCTCGGAACAATATTCTCTTCTCCTGAAGAAGAAGACCTATTGATCTCCGTTTTAGGAAAAGCAACAGAACTCTATCAAGCTACTCAGAAAACACTTCAATACGCACCAATTATGGCCCAAAGAGATACTCTTTCTGCAGATAATCAAAATGAATTGTTAGGACAACTGATGAAAAATAACACATCACAATCCGACTACAATAGCATTTTAAATTCACTCGGCATTCAAGAAAATAAGTCTTTACCTGATAATCTCACAAGCAAACTATACGAAAATAAATCACTCACGAGTGACAAGAAAAAAATCATCTTAGATTATTTAAAAGAGAAACTTTCCGTATCAATGTCCCTGGAAACATCGATCCATAAAATTAACGTTTACGATCGCACATTAGAAACAAATCCAGAAGCCCAGAGTATAAACAGCTTTCAAACTCAAATTGCAAAAAACTATTTCCAAGAAAATCTAGCCACAGTCTTAATAGAAAAAGGGATCAGCTTTAATTCAGTCCCTCTTGACCAATATGAGAACTTGAGAAACTGTAAAAATGTACAAGAGGTAAGAGATATTTTAATCCAAAATAATGTTTCTCCTGGGGTTGCGAATAATATTGCTGGTGATATTTGGACAATACTTCAAAGCTCTAAAAAAATTGAAGATTATCAACCTCCTCAACTTGATGCAACTCAAAAAGCAGAATTAACAAAGGTTTTCTCTGATCCTGAAATATTAAAGATCTTAGCCTTTCTTCAAACAGATCAAACTGCAAGTGACAGAAATGTTATACATTATGAAGGTGTGAAAGCAAAACCAGAAGTCATCGAGGAACTGATCAGCTCCCCAGAATTCGGTGAATTTATGACAGGATTCGAGAGCATCATATTCACAGATGACATCAAATCAAAATTTGACATACAAATACGAATATTAGGGAATCCAGATGCACTGCCCGCTGATAAGAAGAATGCGGAAAAAGAATTAAAAGCAATTGAAGAAAAAATGATAAAAAACGCAAGCACGCACCTAAAAAATATTGGAGACAAGCTACAGGTTAATGAAAAACTCGACATAAATGAAGCAAAGACCGCACAAAAATTAACAGCCCTTATCAATGTTGCAAATGGAAAGAAAATTGCAACAAAAGATATGTTTACAATCGTCAAACACCGTATCATCTTTGGGATTAAACTCGCAGTCCTTTCCGTGATCGCAGCCGCCGCTATAAGTATTATTGTTGCTAGCGTCATACACTTATTCTTACCACTCATTGCTGCAATGACACTCGCTATTATTGTGACCGTAATTTGCAGTGCCTTTGGTGTGTTAGGATTTAGCATCGGCGCCTTTGGCAGTGAAGAAATCCGCGAAAAGTATGAAAAGCTAATGACTCATTTAAAAGAAATGGGAACCAATATGAACGTACAACAAACTGAAACAATGGCCGTCCCATTATTTACTAAAATATTTTAGAAGTCGCAATTCAAATCAATAAAGGACCGCACAAATGGGCATAGAACATATCAATAAAGGCGCAGAAACCGCCGCTCAAGAAACAAAAGTTGATTCAAAAGTTTCTGAAGGCACGCCCGAATCAAAAGTTGAACCTGCCAAAAAAATGGTCGTGACCGAAAAACTTCTCATGGACCGAGACGTTAAAGTGATCACAGACCAAAGCTTTGGCAAACTCCAACTCGCTCTTATCAAAAAGGGGACAACACCCCTTGCCTCATCCGTCAAAGAAAAATTAGCCAAACTTGACATAACCAGCGAAACAACAGAACTCCCGAATGATTTTGCTGAAATACTCTTTGCCTCTCCAGATTTTACCCTCTCTGAAAAACAAATTATTATGGCTCATTTTCAACCCTCTTTTGATGCGCACTATTCAAGAGAGGCAATCGAAAAAGATGTCACAGCTTATAGAGCATCTGACGCACACAGAAATGCCAGCGATAAGCAAATAGATCTTGCTATCTTTCAAGAAAAACTTGTTGCGAAAGCCTTCCAGCACAATGTCTACGCTCTTTTAATTCAGGTGATGGCGCACAATGCATCTGATGAAAAATTTTTAAAACTGCTATCAGACAATCAATCCGCTCTTCTGGATAAATTAAGCTATACAAGCTTACAAACACTAAAAACAGGAGCCGAGGCTGAGATGCAAATCTTAGAAACGCTTCAAGATATTTCTGATGATCCTATCTTTATATCCCACACAGCAAAAATCGCAGCAACTGTTGCTGAACTCTACAATGGGGCCGTACAACTCGAAGAGCCTGTCTTACAAAAAATGCCTGAAAAACAAATAGATCCTGAGGTCCAAAAAGCAAAAGACAAAGAACTCAAAAAACTTTTCATGGACCAAGACGTTCTACGATCCTTGGCTTTTCTACAATCGACGCAAACAGAAACAGATGCCAAAATCTTGACTTTCTCTCGTCTGAAAGTGAACAAAAGCGCAATGGAAAAAATCACTGAAAGCGATGAATATAAAGAGCTGATGATTGAACTTGAATCCATCATGTTCAATGATAAAATAAAAGAACAACTCTCCGATGCTCTTGCTGCTTTAACCCTTGATCCAAACAACTCATCAAGACAAAAAGTCTTCAAAAAAAGCATGTCAAAAGTCCGAAAACAAATGGTGACAAACCTAAAGAGCACTTTAACAGACATCCAAAACCATGCGGATACAGGAAAAAAACTCAATCCAAAACATGAAAAACTGTCAAACAAACTAATCGCCGTGATTCAAAAAGCAGGATCTGAAAAAATCGCAACAAGAGACACCGTCAATATTATTCTCAAACGCGTTGCCATCGGCATTGGCCTTGCGATTGCAGCAGCAATTGTCGGCACCACTATCGCTTATCTGCTTCCCCTATTCCTAGCTGCTGCAGTTGCAACCATTGTAGGTTACTGCATCATAGCCGCTTTTGCAGTCTTTGGATTTGGTATCGGTGTTTCAGGCAATCAGAAGATCATTGAAAAATTCTCGCAATTCCTAGCCTTATTTCAAGGCAATACACCAAACGCTCCTCTTGCAGGCGCTCTTGCTGAGGGATGAGAATGGAATTACCACTCCTAACCGTCATGGTGAACTCGTTTCAGCATCTCAAGATCCTGAAATAAATTCAGGATGACCTACCCCTCAACCAATTATACCTGCCTCTCCACCGCTACCATCCCCCTCAAATTTTCCTGTCAAGGCAAAATAGAAATGTCCGCTTTAGAGCAAGATAGAAATGTCCGCTTTAGAGGATAAGTTATCCAAAAGTCCACAACCCGGCAGCGGAGCCTCCTACACTCAGGCTGCCAAGGGTTGTGG
>JAGPBS010000046.1 GCA_018063245.1 Alphaproteobacteria bacterium
GGTTTTTACAAGATGGATTTTTATTTGATGAGACATTTACGCAAGGAATATACAACAGAGCAGCGCCAATTAGATATAGCAAGAGCTGGTAAAATCGCGCTTTATATGACCAATCTCAATGTTGATTCATCGAGAATAGGAATTGGTATCCAGATCGGTGATCCCTCGACCGTTCGTTTTATTTTTCATCAAAGTGCGCCTTTGGTACGGAAATCAAATGAACAAAGAGAGGCTCAGCCATGATAGAAGATTTTGAGAAAAGGGAACATAAATCGACTAACTGGCTTTTGACTTTTTCGGACCTGGTCTGTTTAATGCTGGTTTTCTTTGTGCTCCTTTATTCTATGTCTGAAATTGACCAAACAAAATGGAAGCCAGTTGAGTCTGTCCTTCAGACAAGTGCTGACAATGAAAACAGAAAAGACTATATTCGGCCCAATCAGCAATTCAATGTTCCTAAATTACGACAAGTAGAAGGAAAGAATATTGATTATCTGGAGAAGATTTTAAAAGAACAATTTCAAAAAAGTGATATGATGATTTTCGGATATATTCAAAAATATCCAGATCGTCTTGTCCTTTCATTGCCGGATGACATTTTATTTGAGAACAACTCAGATGAAATTAAAGACTCATCAAAAAAATTGCTGTCAACACTTGTTGATACAATGATGCGTTTAGTCAACCAGATTGAGTTGATTGGTCATACAGACCCTCGGCCTATTCGTCTAGGGGCTTATGAGTCTAATTGGCATCTCTCGCTTGCAAGAGCTTTGGCGATCGAGCAACGTTTTGAAGAGTTGGGGTATAGAAAGCCTATTATTGTTCAAGGTGTTGCGGATTCTGAATATAGTTTGTTGGATCAATCGATCCCTGAGGTGAAACGTCAGCAAATGGCAAGAAAGGTTGATATTGTTATTCATGCGTCCAAAATGGCAGAATAAATTTGGAATAGTCCTCTGGATGAGTCTCATTGTTTTGATGGGCTTGAATCAACATGCTTATGCCGCTGGCACAATCAAAGGGAATGGTTTTGAGGTGTTGAATCAAGTTGCTGAAAGCCAAAATACAGATAGCTCAACAAATTATACCTTGGTGCAGGTGCGTGTAAAGCAAGATTTTGCTGAATTAAGCCTTAGTTTTAATAAGAAGCCCGTTTTTACAAGTGCTAAGATACAAGACCGTTTTATTGTTTCATTTGTTGAGCCGATCAATGTCGAGCCAGAGAAAATTCAAGATAAGTTAGAAGGCTTTGTGAAGTCTGTTTCTCTCCACAACAATGGTAAAGTTTTTGTTTTTGAGACTTATCCGCAAGTGACATTAGATTTAAGCAATTTGGGTGAAGAATTGGTTTTGACTTTTAAGAATAAGCCGGTTGAAAAAAAAGACGATCCTAAAAAAGACAATAGCTATGAAGAAAAAATTGATGATCTAAAAAGACAGGCCTTAGACATAGCCAAACAAAAAGATGCGGATACAAAGCCTCAAGCAGAGGAAGAAAAACCCAAAGAGGATCCTTTGCAGCCCTTGCTCATTCGGGTCAGAACGCAGATTAAAGACAATCTCGAAAGATTGATTTTTGAATTCCCTGAGACAGTGCCTTATGCCGTGACCTATGAAAATAGAATGGTGATGGTAGAATTTGATAAGTTTGCAAGAGCTGATTTTACTGAGCTTAAGCATACCCCGCTACGGTTGATATCTGATATTCAGCAAGGTGAAAGGGATGGTAATTTGTATGTTAGGTTTTGGACTCAGAATTTGAATCGTATTGAATCTTTTCAATCAAAAAATGCTGTTGTTGTTGATGTTTTCAATGAGCTCAGAGATTCAGAAAAGCAAAGTAAATCAGATTCGCCCATGCCACCTTTTCCAGATAAAACCTGGGAACAGCGTGATATTGAGAAGGGCGGAGATACAAAGTTATTAGATGATGAAACGCGCAATAAGGTTTTATCAGATCGTACCATTCAAAGTTCAAAACAATATTTACGTATTGATCTTGGTATACCCGCATCAATGGCAGCTTTTCAGAGAGGTGATCATGCATTTATCATCTTTGATCATGTGATTGATAAGGATTGGAAGTCGCTTATAACTGGTTCCCCAAAATTGCTTGAAAAGATAGAGCTTTTAAAAGGTGATGGTTGGTCAGGATTTTTGCTGCCAGATATGAGCCTGGTTTCTCCTGTTGTTGCGCGATCAATGACGATTTGGACGCTTGATTTTGCGCCAACGGATATTGCCAAGAAAACTCGCTTTGATTTTTATCCTGAGCCTGCTTTTGGGTTAGGGCCGCGCTTTTTGATCAAGTCTCAAGATCCATTAACGCAGATTAAACTCAAAGATCCAATTATCGGAGATGAACTGGTTGTGATCCCATCTTCAATTCCCGGAAAAGCAATTGATGAGTTCTTTAAATATCCTGAGTTTGAAATTATACCAGCCTATCAAGGCATTGTTGTGCGTTGTATTTCAGACAGTGTTGCTGTCAGAAATGTAAATGAAGGGGCAGAGGTTTCTTCTAAAAAAGGTCTGCTCATGACACAGAGTCAAGATTTACAAAATATGCCAATGAAGGATGCTAAAACTGCTGATGATAAAAATCAGTTGCCTGTTTTTGATTTCCAGAATTGGGCACATGGATCAGATAAAGAGTTTTACATATCTCATGATCAGTTATTGAAAGACATTGTTGATGCGCCTGAAGCGCAAAGAGGTCTAGAGAGGATGAATTTTGCCAGATTTTATATGGCACATGGCTATTCTCATGAAGCGCAAGCCATCTTGAGATATTTACAAGAATTTGATCCTGACATTAAAAGTCATCCAGATTTTAAAGCCTTGCTCGGTGCCTCTCTTGTTCATTCTGGAGATACGGATGAAGCATGGAAAATACTAAATGACCCAGATATTCGTGATAATGTGGAGGTCGGCCTATGGCTTGCTGCTATGACAGAAAATCCTTATTATGCATCTGAATTATTTTATAATGGAGCTATTTTGCTGGATACCTATCCAGAAATTCTAAAAATGCCATTATCTATGAAGGCATTGGAAGTGTTTTTAAAGTCAGATTCAACGCATTTGGCCGAGCTTTACTTAGAGAATATTCACAAGATTGCGCTCAATAGGCCTCAATATATGCCTGCCTATTATTTTTATAATGGGATGCTTTTACAAGCCCAAGGTAAATTTGATGAAGCAAAACAATCTTATGAAAAAAACCGACAAGGAAAAGATCGCTATTATAGAGCAATATCAAAACTCGCTTTGATTAATATTGCGATTCAGCAAAAAGAATTGACGCCAGATGAGCTGGTAGAGCAATTAGAGCAGATGTTGTTTGCTTGGCGCGATGATGAATTTGAAGTTGATGTCGCCCGCAAACTGTTTGATGCTTATGTTGCTGCAGGCAAATATCCTCAGGCTCTTTTAAAGGCGCGCGATACAATTGCACTTTTTCCCGATGAGCTTGAAGTGAAATATTTGCCAGCTAAAATGTCAGAGCTATTTGCAAATGTTTTTCTGAAGCCCGATGAATTTAAAACAACACCTGCGCAAGCATTTGTCATCTATAGCAGTTTTAGCGAGCTCACACCTCCTGGAGCGCAAGGAGATCTAATTCTCTCAAAACTAGCAGATCGGCTTGTTGAGATAGATCTGAATGAAAATGCGATCGATATTCTCCACCATTTGGTTCACTTTAGACTCATGGGTAAAGAAAAAGCAGAGGCAGGCCTTAGGCTTGCAAGTATTCAGTTGCTCACTCATCAACCTGAAAAGGCTCTTGACTCTTTATTGGCATCTGAAGCATTTGGAGGGGACGATGATTTAGCAGCCAAGCGTAGGCTAGTTAAAGTTAAGATTTTGACTGAGCTTAAGAAATATGATGAAGCATTGGCTTCAATTGAAAATGAAACATCACCAGATGCGCTTGTCTTGAAACAAGATATTGCGTGGAAGGCAAAGGATTGGAGGCGTTCAGCACAGTATCTTGGCACAATCTTACAGAATGAGAGTGCAGATGATATGGTGGTGAGTGACGAGAAAAAAGCAGAGAATCAAGAAGCTGCACAAGTGATTTTAAGACGTGCACTTGCTTTATCGATGTTAAATGACGCTGTTGGCCTTGCGCAGATGCGTGATGAATATAAAGGATTTATGGATAAAGTGGGCCAGGGAGAGATCTTTAATATGGTCACGAGACTGCGCGATTATGAGCAGGCAAAAGGCGCAACGGATGCCAAAAATCGTATTTCTGAAGTGGATCTTTTTGACCAGGTTCTGAAAAAATACAAGAGTAAATCCTCGGCTAGCCAGTGATCAGATTAAGAGTTCTGCATGATAAAGGTATAAATGTATTTTCTCCTTGCATTTTGTGATGGAATCTCCAAAATGCAGAGATCAATACTGCTTTTATAAAGGAAAAACACATGGCGGATATTTTTAAAGTTTATCATACAGTCCCAAGAACGCAAGACATTGCACAGCCGCGAGCGGTGGTCGAAAATGATATAAGTCGTCGTGTGCAAGATGATGATTGTGCCCAAGGAAATGCTGGTATGCCTTTATATGAAAGAGAGGTACAGAAAGAATTGTTACCTGTAGAGCCCTTGCCATATATCTCAGAATCAGGAAAACTATCTGTTTGCTGGAAAAATTTGGATGCGACCTTAGAGAAAATTGCCCAGTTTCACAATTTACGAGAGTTGTCTCTTTCAAACATGAACGATGAAAAAATGAAAGAATTTGCTGAGAACTTTCAGATGGTTTCAAGTCTTGTGACGCTGGATTTTGGCTATGGATGCCGAATTGGTGATGAAGGTGCAAAGGTGCTTGCTGACCTTTTTAGGGAAAATCCTAACTTGAGAATCTTGAATCTTTACAATAATCAAATAGGGAATGAGGGGGCAAAGGCGCTGGCTGATCTACTTGAAACCAATACAAGTCTTTCAGTGCTTAATCTTGGCCGTAACCAGATTAGAGATGCGGGCGCAAAGGCGTTTGCGTGCGCTCTTGAGGTGAACAAAGGGTTGACAGAGATTGAATTTTCTCACAATGATATTAGCGCTGTAGGTGCACAAGCACTTGTGGATGCTCTTAAAATAAACAGAACGCTCAGAGTGCTTTATTTTTTCTATGGACCGCCAGCGCCTTTCGTGATAACGCGCGGCACGTAAACTGATGGAAGAGTTTGGAATATGGAGTCACCCTGAACTCACAACTCGTCATACCTGCTTCCTTTTGTCATCGCCCGCCTCCTACCTCTGTCATCCCCGCGTAGGTGTACAGACCGGAGACATGGGTAACGAATGTGCGGGGATCAGAAAGGTAGAAGCGGGGATGACAAGTGGTGGTCGCGGGGATGATAAGAGAGAGCGCGGTAGAAATCTCATCTGTGATGTTAGAAAAATCGTTACCCAGAGAGGATCTGAGTAACGGTTTATAGCCCATCTCGTCTTTAGTAATGCTTGTTCATAAGTCTCATGCTTGAATCAGGCGCAATATCTTTTAGATTGCTCATGAGAAAACATATATCGCCTTCACTCAAGTTGAGTCCCAACATAATGTCTGCTAACCATTCAGGTTGAATGCCTTGGTGGATCTGTTCTTTGCTTTCATAATAGCCAATGTTTTTGTTTTTTAATCCTGGTAGCAGGTCGAGGATGAGTTGGTCTGAATATCGTCTGGTGCTTGAATTGCCAGGTTCTTGAGTGCGATATATTGGTTGTATAGATGCGGTTCTATTGCCTGTGTGTATGAATCCGTAAGTCATTGTATCTCCTTCTAAATGATGGTTACTCCAAATGCACGATTGTGCTTTGTCAAGTTAGGGTATGATTTACTCAGTGTCAATAGGAAATGAGGGGAGGGTGGCAATTTGCGTCATTCAGAGTCGTCCCTTTAAGGGACGACGTGGAATCTCAGCAGGCTAAACAACCTAATACAATGCCTATGATGTATAGAAGAGGCTCCACGCCCTCCTGAATGGAGAGCTCTGAATGACGGTATGGGCAACATACACACTCGTCATTGCGAGGAGCGGCAGCGACGTGGCAATCTCTTTGTGTTAGTTTTTGATAAGATTGCCACACTCGTTTCACTCGTTCGCAATGACGATTTTTGTTACTTTATCATAGGTGTCCATATATGACGTTATTAAACCGAACTTTCTGTTAACTTGTCTCAATTTATGAGAGGCTGCATAACAAAAAAGGCGTACGACAGTCTTGCCATACGCCCTTTCGTCTTTAGGATCTCTCTGTGATTAAGCGGCTGCGTCTTCTGTTGTTGCTTCATCATCATCGCCTGGGCCTGTGACCATTGTATTGTCAACAACACCTGCATTATCACGAATGCGGCGTTCCATTTCATCCATAATGGTTGGATTATCACGTAAATATTGTTTCGCGTTTTCACGACCCTGGCCGATGCGGTCCCCATTAAAGGAATACCATGCGCCAGATTTTTCAACAACATTGGCTTTAACGCCTAAGTCTAGAATCTCACCTGTTTTACTAACGCCTTCACCATACATAATGTCGAACTCCACAACGCGGAAAGGAGGAGCAAGTTTGTTTTTTACAACTTTCACACGGGTTTGGTTTCCAACAATTTCTTCCTTGTCTTTGACAGCGCCAATACGGCGGATATCAAGGCGAACAGAAGCATAGAATTTCAGAGCATTACCGCCCGTTGTTGTTTCAGGGTTTCCGAACATCACTCCAATTTTTGAACGGATTTGGTTGATGAAGATCACAAGGCAGTTTGATTTTGAGACTGAGCTTGTGAGTTTACGTAAGGCTTGGCTCATAAGGCGTGCTTGCAAGCCCATGTGTGAATCACCCATTTCGCCTTCTAATTCAGCGCGCGGAACAAGAGCGGCAACTGAGTCAACGACCAGAACATCAATTGCGCCTGAGCGAACCAATGTGTCTGTGATTTCAAGAGCTTGTTCACCAGCATCGGGCTGTGAAATGAGAAGTTCATCAATATTCACGCCAAGCTTTTTTGCATATGAGGGGTCAAGCGCATGCTCAGCATCAACAAAGGCGCAAGATCCGCCTGTTTTTTGAGCCTCTGCAATACAATGAAGAGCGAGTGTTGTTTTACCAGAGCTTTCAGGGCCATAAATTTCAACAATTCTACCCTTTGGAAGTCCGCCAATGCCTAAAGCTAAATCGAGGCTGAGTGAACCTGTTGAAATGGATTCGATGTCTTGTTTGAGCCCATCACCACCGAGTTTCATGATTGAGCCTTTACCAAAGGCGCGTTCAATCTGCCCTAAGGCTGCTTCGAGTGCTTTTTTCTTGTCTGTTGACACAACTTCCTTTTTTTTCTCTGCCATTTATATCCCCTATTGATTGAGTGAAAATTGTTCGTGTTTTTTAGTTGTAACATAATCTTTCGAGAAGGAAAGTCTTTTTTCTTCAAAAATGTACATTATTTTTCTGCCTTGTTTTTATCTGAGGGTTTCTCTTTTGTTTCGGCCTTCAATCGATGATATTCCCCTAGGACATTCTTGACTTTTTCAGCCAATTGTTTGAGCGTGAATGGTTTTGGCAGAAAATTAATTTCATCCATTGTTTCAAATTGATCCTGAAAGCGATCTTCAGCATATCCAGAGATGAAAATGAATTTTAAATCAGGGCGAATTTTTGAAACATGTCGGTAAAGTGTTGGCCCATCGATGTTTGGCATGACAACATCTGAAATAAGCAAGTCAATCCTGTCCTTATTTTCCTCAAGGATAGAAAGAGCCATTTCACCATTACAGGCTTCAATCACTTCGTATCCCTTATTTTTCAGAGCGCGTGAGCTGAAAAGGCGCACAGGATCTTCATCTTCTACAAGTAGAATCGTTTCGCCACCTGTGAGATCGTAGATTTTCTTTTCTTTTTCAACAGGCGGGGCAGGAACTTTTTTAGGATCTTGAGCCGTATAAGGCAGGTAGATGATGAATTGGGAGCCTTTGCCGATCTCAGATTCAACACGAACATAGCCTTTACTTTGACGGATGATACCGTAAACTGTTGAAAGCCCGAGGCCTGTTCCAGCGCCGACTTCTTTCGTTGAGAAGAAAGGATCAAAAATGAGCTCAATGTTTTCTTTTGAGATGCCTGAGCCATTGTCAATGACTTCAATACAGACATATTCACCCGATGGAATATCATCAGGTTTGATTTTGAGTGTTTTTTTCAGGAGTACATGAGAAGTTCGGATATCAAGAATACCACCGCCTTTCATCGCATCTCTTGCATTTACAGCCAAGTTGATAATGACCTGCTCAAGCTGCCCTTGGTCAACTTTGACAAGACCAAGATCTCGGCCATGGTACATATTGAGCTGAATTTGTTCACCAATAAGCCTTGAGAGAAGGTTAGAGAGGTCAGCCAGGACTTCAGTGACATTCATCATGCGCGGTTTCAATGTTTGCTTGCGGGAGAAAGCGAGGAGCTGTTTCACCAGATTCGCGCCGCGATTGGCATTTTGTTTGATTTGCATCAGGTCAGCAAAGGAAGGATCCCCTGGCTTATGTCGATTTAAAAGGAGATCACAAAAGCCAATCATGGCTGTAAGAAGATTGTTGAAATCGTGCGCAACGCCTCCAGCCAATTGTCCGATTGCCTGGATTTTTTGGGATTGTGCAAATTGAACTTCTAGATTCTTTTGCTCTGTGTGGTCAATAATGTGGAAAATAATCACATTATCATGCACATCGCCGAGATCAAGGCATTTTGCAAAGAGCTGAATATTTCGGACTTCGCCTTCTAGCTCAAGCTCAATCGGATAGAGGGCTTCTTCTCCTTTGAGCGTCATATTCATTTTTTCAGTTAAAAGAGCTCTGTCTTTTTCTTTAAAGAGTTCGATAAAATTTTCTTTTAGGAGATTCTCTTTCTTGATTTGAACGATACTCGCAAAGGCTTTATTGCACTCATCAATTTCACCTTGCCTATTCACAAGAGCAATACCATTCGGCGCAGACTGAAAGAAATATTCAAAGCGTTGATGAGATTGTCTTAAAGCTTGCTGCCATTCTTGTTCAGGTGTTAAATCCCTCACGATAGAGCGCGTTTTAATGACAGTTCCCTTGTCATCTCGGACAAGAGTTTGATTGATCGAAGCTCTGAAGACCTTGCCATTTCGGCTTTTCATGACCACTTGCCCTTGCTGGTAATTTTCATTCCCTTTTGTGAAGGTGTAGGGCGCATGAGCTGTGTAATCATCAACAAAGAAATCATGCAATTTCAATTCTGAATTGATCATTTGTTCAGGTTCACAATCGAGCCATTTTGCAAGGGTTTCATTGATAAAGAGGAAGTGTCCTTCACCATTGACGGCATAAAAACCAACAGGTGCATGGTTAAGATAGTCAGATAATTTTGTTTGCTCTTCTTGAATTTTTGTTTGAATTTTTTTGCGCTTGGTGATGTCTTCAATTCGCCATTGGCTTGTTTTGTAATGTTCCCACACTGGCATCGCTTTAATATGAAGCCATCTTTTTTCATCTGCTGAATTGTAGAAGAAGAGCTCTTCCTCGGAGGCTTCGCCTTTCGCGGTTTTGCTGAGTAATTGAGCAAATTGTTCAGCCATTTGTGGATCATGATCAAAAAGAGAAGCAAGATGAGACAAAGATATGTTTGATTCAAACTCGAATAATTTTTTAAAGGCCTCGTTTACATAGATTGTGTGCCCTTTTTCATCAGCGATCAAACGTCCTGCTGGCGCAAATTCGAAGGCTTCGCGCAAAAGTGTGTGGTGTCGTTTCAAATCTTGACTCGCCATATCAATGCGGCAAATCACAAAAATAGCAACAGCAAGCAAAAAGATAATGTATGAAATGGGTAGCCAGAGTGAATAGTTGAAAAGATCCATAAAGCTTGCGGTAAGACCAATTGCAGAAAGAAGAGCAAAGGTCATAACGCCGTAAGTAGCTGTTTTGCTAATGGCTTGACCAGAGAGGTCGAATTCACCTAGGCGCCAATTTGACATGAGCTGACGAAAATAAAGTTTTGAAAAGCGATTTCTGAATGTTTTTAATTGAACTTGCATATTATACCTCTGATTCTGTTCTTTTGAAGATGAGAATCGTCTTATAAAGATTTTTGCATACTAAAGTTTTTTAGACTGAATTAATAATATTAAAGTTCTTGGTTCGCCACTTGTCATTCCCGCGAAGGCGGGAATCCAGTTTAATCAATCAGTTGTATCTTTATTGAGAGATCTTCTGGATGCCCGCCTTCGCGGGCATGACAAGGAGGGCATAACTTTATTATGCATACGTCTTATACATATCAACTGATTTTTACAAAATCCTCAAGAGGTCTTTTGCAGTTTCGTGAAAAAAAGTGGTTGGTGAGTTGAGAGCGTTTTTTTTATTCCCGTCATTCAGAGCCACCCCTCATAAGGGGTGGCGTGGAATCTCAGAATATAAAAAACTTAGTGCAATTCTAATTGATAAATTGCAGAGACTCCACGGGCTCTTTTGAGAGCCCTCTGAGTGACGGTTTTGGTTAGCATAGCTTTTTAATACTTATCTCCTAAAAAAAGAGCCGATTGCTCGGCTCTTTTCGTTTCATTATTCACTGTCTTCTGCAGGAAAGACGCCAAGCTTTGACATCACTTCATCAGGGAAAAGCTCTTCGCAATCGCTGTCTTCGTCCCAGTTTGGGCCGATGAGCAGATCTTGTTCTTCTTCAAAATCAGAAAGAAGGGCGAGTAAGTCTTCAAGTTCAATCTCTTTCACTTCAAAATCTTCAGCAAAAAGATGGGCTTGCTTTGTGTAAGATTGTGACCACACAGGTAAAACGCGGAAAGGAATTTCACCTTCGTCAGCTTCATCATTGGCTTCTTCAAGATCGTCAGCGTCTAGATCGTCTAACGCTTCAGGGTCGATATCTTCAATGTCGCTGCTATCATATGCATATTCATTCGATGGAACGAGAACAAGATGCTCTCCATCAGCTAAAACATAAACTTTTTTGCTTGAAATAACGTCTTTAAAAAACTGATCAACAGGAGAATTTTCTACTTTAATATCCATATCATATACCTCATCTTTGGAAATTTAGTCTGCATTTAAACACTTCTGATCCTCTTTGTCAAAAGATAATGAAAAAAAATCCCACAAGCAATGCTTGAGTGTGGTATAAAGAAAGTAAGGGGAGAGGTACGCCTACTTCATCAGATCTTTAAACAGAAACTGGAATGAGGCACGATATTTTTCTGGTAGGGGCGATTTATTTGTTAGCCAATCATAAATATCTGTATCGCTTTCTTCTAGAAAAGTTTCATAAAGGCTGAGTTGATCCTCTGTGAGTGTTTCGAGATATTGCATTGCAAAACGTGTTAAAAGAATGTCCATCTCTTTGGTGCCTCTGTGTCCTGAGCGAAAAGAGAGCTTGCGTCGTTTAAAATCGAGCGTGTTTATGATTGAGTGACCCATTTTTATCCTTTTTGTTAAATCTCAATCTGGCATGATTTTTGAATGGAGGCAATGAAAATGTCGGTTTCAAGCAAGAGTTTTTCAGGCTATTCATCAAATTTTAATTTTTTTACTTTGTCATTAACAAAACTGTTGACGATTTATTTTGGTTCTGGTAAATTGAGAACACTTAAGACGGAATGATAGGTCTCAATGACCAAGAAATCCCTGATTAAGATTTGAATGAAGTAAATCTTTTTTAAAGAACTAGACGTATTTTTAGGCATGACAAACGATTTTCCAGTGTTGTTTGTTGTGTAAAGGTCTCCAGTACCTTATTTTATTCCCACGAAACGGTCGCTTTTGCGGCCGTTTTATTTTTGTCTCAACTCTTGTGTCTTCAGAGATTGATGCATGTCAAGATAATCGTCACTCAGAGGGCCTTTCGTCGTGGCCTTGGCGAAGACGGAATGCCAGTGGAGTCTCGCAATGTTTCAACAATAATTGCTTTTAATTTCTTGATTTATGAGATTCCACGCCTCCCCTTAAGGGGTCGGCTCTGAATGACGGCTTTCAATATTGCTACTTAAACTCGAATGTCTTCGTCTCTCAAAACATATTAAAGAAACTTTAATGGAATTCATGGATAGTATTAGAAAATAATATCCATAATCTGAGAGATGAGGTAACGAAAATGGAAAAAGAAGTTGTGATTGCAGGCTATGTAAGAAGTCCATTTACATTGGCAAACAAAGGTGCTTTGAAAAAGATGCGCCCTGATGAGATGGCAGCGCAAGTCGTTCGAGGACTCGTTGACAAAACAGGTGTTCAGCCAGATGATATTGAAGACCTCATTATGGGTTGTGCTTTTCCGGAAGCAGAACAAGGATTCAACGTTGCAAGGCTTGTTGTGTTACTCGCAGGTCTGCCAATTAGCATTGCAGGTACAACAGTGAATCGCTTTTGTGGATCAAGCATGCAGTCTATCCATATGGCAGCTGGGAATATTCAAATGGGTGCTGGTGAGGTTTTCATTTGTGCAGGCATTGAATCGATGTCTCGCGTGCCAATGACAGGTTTTAACCCGATGCCAAGTCCGTTGCTTCTTGAAAAAATGCCTCAGGCCTATATTGCGATGGGTCTTACAGCTGAAAATGTGGCGCGTGAATATCAAATCTCACGTAAAAAGCAAGAAGAGCTCGCTGTTATCTCTCATCAAAGAGCAACAAAAGCGCGCGATGAAGGCAAGTTTAAAGATGAAATTATTGCAATCCAAATGGGTAAAGAGCTTGTGTCTGAAGATGGCTGTATCCGTCCTGAAACAACAGCTGAAAGCATTGCAGAGTTAAAACCGGTCTTTGATCAGAATGGGAGCGTAACAGCAGCGACTTCCTCTCCTTTGACAGATGGCGCATCGGCCACACTTGTGACAACACTTGAGTATGCAAAAAAGCATAAATTGCCAATTTTGGCGAAGATCAAATCGATTGCTGTTGCTGGCTGTAAGCCTGAAACAATGGGTCTTGGTCCTGTGTTTGCAACAAAAAAAGCGCTCAAGCGCGCAGGACTTGAAGTGAAAGATCTGGATGTGATTGAATTGAACGAAGCTTTTTCATCACAAGCTTTGGCTTGCATTCAAGACTTGGGTCTTGATTTAAAGAAAATCAATATTGATGGCGGTGCTCTAGCGCTTGGCCATCCGTTAGGGGCAACCGGTGCAAGAATTACAGGTAAAGCAGCGCAGCTCTTGAAAAGAGAAGGCGGAAAATATGCTTTAGCAACCCAATGTATTGGGGGCGGGCAAGGGATTGCAACAATACTTGAATCAATTTAGGGTGGTTACTCATGAGCAATAAAGAATCAACGATTCAAAAAGTAGCCGTGATTGGCTCTGGCGTGATGGGGAGCGGAATCGCTGCTCAAATCGCAAATGCTGGATTTGATGTGATCTTGATGGATATTGTGCCACAAGGGGCAGAAGATCGCTCAATGCTTGCTAAAAAGGCGATTCAGAAATTGCTGAAAGATAAGCCAGCGGCCTTTATGCATCCGCGCTTTGCTGATCGCGTTCAACCAGCAAATCTTGAAGATGACATGTCATTGCTTGGTGAGGCTGATTGGATTATTGAGGTTGTGATTGAAAAGAAAGAGATCAAACGTGATCTCTATAAAAAGATTGATGCCGTGCGCAAAAAAGGATCGATTGTGTCATCAAACACATCAACGATCCCAGTTCATTCTTTGGTGGAAGGCTTTCCTGAATCATTCCAGCAAGATTTTTTGATCACACACTTTTTCAATCCGCCGCGCTATATGCGTTTGATTGAGATTGTTGTGGGTTCGAAAACAAACAAAGCTCAGCAAAAACGCGTCACGGATTTTGTTGATTATCATTTAGGAAAAGGCGTTGCCTTGTGCAAAGATTCACCAGCCTTTATTGCGAACCGCATTGGGATCTATTGGATTCAATGTGCTTTTAATGGCGCTGTTGATCAAGGATTGACCGTTGAAGAAGCAGATGCTGTGATGAGCAGACCTTTTGGCTTCCCGAAAACAGGTGTTTTTGGTCTTGCTGATTTGGTGGGGCTTGATTTGATGCCACATTTGGCGATGTCTTTAAAAGACTCTCTTCCGGCGAGCGATGCTTACAATAAGCTCTATCGTCCTTGGCCGCTTTTAGACAAGATGATCAAAGATGGTTATACGGGGCGTAAAGGAAAGGGCGGTTTTTATCGTCTGGATCCTGAATCAACAGGCGATAAAAAAGTTAAACAATCGATCAATCTGAAGACTGGAACCTATCAGAATTCTGAAAAGGCATCGTTGCCTTCGACAGATCTTGCGAAAAAAAATCTGGCAGCTTTTTTGGATGCGCCAGATAAAGCTGGGCTCTTTGCCCGTAAAGCCTTTTTAGCCATTGCTCATTATGTGCTCGAGATCGCCTCACAAGTGGCAGATGATCTCTTCACAATCGATGAAGCCATGAAAATGGGTTACAATTGGAAATATGGACCCTTTGAGTTGATGAATCGTGTTAGCTCGGCTTGGCTTAAGGCCGCTCTTGCAAAGGATGGTTATGCTGTGCCTGCATTGCTTGAAGCTGTTGGTAGCGGTTCATTCTACAAGATTGACAATAATCAGCGCATGATTTTTGATGGAAAGTCAGGATATAGACCGCTCAAGCGTGCTGAGAATGTCATTCTGCTTGAAGATTTAAAACTCACTCAAAAACCAGTGAAGAAAAATGCATCAGCGGCGCTCTGGGATATTGGCGATGGCGTTCTTTGTTTCGAATTCCAATCCAAAATGAATTCTGTTGATGACCAGATCCTAGGTCTTTTGCTTGAGACAATATCGCTGATCAAAAACACAGACTCATACAAGGCTCTGGTTGTTTATAACGAGGCTGAGCAATTCTCTGTGGGCGTGAATCTGGGCATGGTCATGTTCTTGCTGAACTTAGGCCTATGGACTCAAGCTGAATCAGCCGTTGAGCAAGGTCAGATGACTTATGAAAAATTGAAATATGCACCATTCCCTGTTGTGGGGGCACCTTCAGGCATGGCTTTGGGTGGTGGGTGTGAGATTCTGCTCCATTGTGATGCTGTTTGCGCTCATGCAGAAAGTTACATTGGTTTGGTTGAGGCAGGTGTTGGGGTGATTCCTGGCTGGGGCGGTTGTAAAGAACTCCTGCGCCGTTGGGATGAGGATAAAAAATCACCAAGAGGCCCGATGCCAAAAGTGATGAAAGCTTTTGAAACCATTTCGATGGCAAAGGTTTCAACATCAGCAGCAGAAGCTTATGATTTGAAGTTCCTGCGCAGAGGTATTGATGAGATCGTAATGAATAGAGATCGTTTGCTTTCTACAGCGAAAGAAAAAGCTTTGTCAATGGTTGCAGATTATCAAGCGCCTGAAAAGCACATATTCTCAATGCCAGGAGCGAGCGGTAAAGCGGCAATCCAAATGGCGATTGATGGCTTTAAAAAGCAGGGTATTGTTTTGCCTCATGATGAAGTTGTGCTTGATCGCCTCGCAAATGTTTTAACAGGCGGTTCATTTGATATGACCGATCCGTGCCCTGAAGAAGAGATTCTGAAATTGGAAATTGCGAATATTGTGCCGCTCTTTAAAACAGAAGGCACAATGGCTCGTATTGAACATATGCTCACCACAGGAAAACCACTCCGTAATTAATGAAAAGAGGTTCCCATGCCCATTTATAAAGCGCCTATCGATGATTATAAGTTTATTTTCAAAGATGTTTTTAGTGCTGAATCGATTCTGACTTTGCCGGATTATCAAGAATTTTCAATGGATCTTCTAGAGCAGGTTCTTGAAGAGGCTGCAAAATTCTGTGAGAATGAGATTCAACCTTTGAACCTTTTTGGTGATGAAGAGGGCTGTCATTTTGAAAATGGAACTGTGAGAACGCCAAAAGGCTTTAAAGAAGCCTATAAGATCTTTTCTGAATCAGGCTGGGCATCACTTTCTTGTGATCCTGAATATGGTGGACAAGGTCTTCCGCACTTTATGAACTTTACCTTGCAAGAAATGATTTGCGCTGCGAATATTTCTTTCGGGATGTATCCTGGTCTTTCACACGGTGCTTACGATGCGTTATTGCAGCATGGAACGGAAGAGCTCAAAAAACAATATTTACCAAAGCTTATCTCAGGTGTTTGGTCAGGCACGATGTGTTTAACAGAGCCGCAGTGCGGAACGGATCTTGGGCTGATTAAAACAAAAGCTGTTCCTCAAAATGATGGTTCATACAAAATTACAGGAACAAAGATCTTCATCAGTGCTGGTGAACATGATCTTACAGAAAATATTTTGCACCTTGTGCTCGCGCGCTTGCCAAATGCGCCTGAAGGGATTAAGGGGATCAGTCTCTTTTTAGCACCTAAGTATTTGCTGAAGGAAGACGGAACGCCTGGGCTTAAAAATCATGTTCAGTGCGGATCGATTGAACATAAAATGGGGATTAGGGCATCAGCGACTTGCGTGATGAACTTTGATGATGCAATAGGATATTTGATTGGTCAGCCACACAAAGGAATGAAAGCAATGTTCACCATGATGAATGCTGCGCGTCTGGCTGTTGGTATGCAAGGGCTTGGTCTTGCTGATGTGAGTTATCAAAATGCGGTGATCTATGCAAAAGATCGTTTGCAGATGCGTTCACTCAAGGGAGCTGTTTTTCCAGATAAGCCAGCGGATCCGATCATTGTGCATCCGGATGTGCGTCGTAATTTGCTCACCATTAAGGCATTTGTTGAAGGGGCAAGAGCCTTGGCTTGCATGGTTGGGATGAAGATTGATGAGTCGATCAAACACCCTGATCCGAAAACACGTGAAGCTGCGGATGATTTGGTTGCGCTTTTGATTCCGATTATTAAAGGCTTTTTGACCGATTACGGATTTTTGTCAACGAACCTGGGTGTTCAGGTCTTTGGTGGCTATGGCTATATTCATGAATATGGGATGGAGCAATTTGTGAGAGATGCGCGTATTTCACAAATTTATGAAGGAACAAACGGTATTCAAGCACTTGATCTTGTGGGCCGGAAATTGTCTCAAGGCGCAGGACGGTTGCTGCGTCGGTTCTTCCATCCGCTTCAAGCTGATTTAGAGAGATGGCAGGAAATACCTGAGCTGGTTGAGCTCATGATGCCATTGGTAAAAGCGCTTGGGAAGTTGCAACAGGCGACAATTCAGATTGCGCAAAAAGGCATGGCAAATCCGGATGAAGCAGGAGCCGCTGCTTCTGATTATTTGCATCTGTTTGGGTTTGTTGCGATTGGCTATATGTGGATGAAGATGGCTGAAGCCGCTGTGGAAGGACTGAAAAAGGGCGATGCAACTGGCCAAAAGGCTTTTTATGAGACAAAGATCAAGACCGCGCGCTTTTTTATGGAGCGCATGATGCCAGAGACAAATTCTCTGTTTGCGAAGATTATGTCTGGTGCAAAACCACTGATGGATTTTGATGCCACTGAGTTTTGATAACAAGTACTTTGACTGCAAGGATTAGAGAATCGTCATTCAGAGCCACACCATAAAGGTGTGGCGTGGAATCTCATCAACTCAAAATTGAGTGCAATGTTTGTTGTTATATGGCAGAGACTCCACGCCCTCCTGAAGGAGGGCTCTGAGTGACGCTTTTTCTGTGAAATTGTGTGTATATCTCTCATGCTGAATTTATTATCGCATCTCATTTCCCATATTCCTTTTTCATCCCTGCGAAGGTGTACAGACCGGAGACATGGGTAACGAATGTGCGGGGACATAGGTAACACTTTTTCGATTATAACTTAGAGTATAAATTTACGGGAGTGTATTTTTCCATCTGATCTAAATCTATTGCTC
>JAGPBS010000047.1 GCA_018063245.1 Alphaproteobacteria bacterium
CTTAAGGGAAAAATCAGTCAAGGTCGAAGCCGACGGAGGAAGGAAACCTTTACTTATTTTTCCCTTAAGCTATAAAACAATCAAAAATGAAAATATATATTTGACATTTCTCATAGAAGCATTCCCGCGAAGGTGTACAGACCGGAGACATAGGTAACGAATGTGCGGGAACATAGGTAACACTCATGGCCTCTAAAATATACACTTTCTTAAATCTACATTGATATTACCTAAAAATTATAGTAGAGTATAGCGACTTTATAAAACATATTGATTTAAATTATATGAAAAGGAAGAATAATGTTCAATTCTAACATAAATATTAGCTCACAGTATTACTCTCTTGGCCAAAACCTAAATCCTTCTCAAAATCAAAACCTGATCCACTTAAACATCCCGAGAGTTAATGGCTCTGCAGAACCAACGCCTGAACAAACGTTGGATACAAGGCAGGCTGAACAATCAAAAGAAGCCGGCCACACAGCAAAAAAAACTGCTATCAATATGAACAAAATCTATAACTTTCTCCAAAATGCAAAACAGACCGGGGCAGAAAATCAATTGAGCCCCGAGTTACTGGCCCTCTTTAAACAATTTGTACAACAGCTCTTTACAAAAGCCTCATTAGATCACGATGAATTAGAAATACTCTTGAAATGTGTTATCGCTATTTATAAAATAGAACCTGATGCGCCAGACATCATCGAAGGCACAGTCAAAGTCAGCCAACAGCATGTCAATATACTTCTCGAATCATGGTATCCTGAAAAGGAATATCTAAACAATCCAATAGTCCAAATCGCTCAGCTCATTCGCACTTTACAAAAACTGACTCCATATGCCAATAGCCTGAATGAACTCATACAGCTACTTTATTTTGACATTACTCTAACAATTGCAGAAAAACTTGACCATGATTCATTTCATACACTTAAGTATCTTGATAGCATTCGATATCTTTACAGACTTCTTGAAACCATCCCGCCTGAAAACATCTCAAAGGAAAAAGCCTTAGCATTAATTAAAGCTGAGACGCGCCTTATAGCAAGACTATCCTCGGATATTGCAGTGAGAGAAATAGGTGAGATAGAGCAGATTATTGCAACTTTCGAGGCACTGCCCCTGGTTGGATCTTTACGTTTGCATCTGAATGACTTTCTATTTATGCTAGCTGGTAAATATGCTGAACCTGGCACTCCTCATCAAAATTTACAAAAAGCTTTTGACCTGTATCACAGCTTAACAAACAGCAATCATCTAGGCGCACAATATAGACTCGGCATTATGTATATGCGTGGCGAGGGAACACTGCCTGACCACGCTGCTGGATATACTCATATAATATCAGCCGCTGAAATGGGACAACGAGATGCCATTCATTGGATAACGCTACAAGCAGAAACACGAAATGACCCAACAGCTCAAATGACCTTAGGACGGATCTTTCAGAAAGGCGTCAAAGGAACTCCTGACATCAAGGGAGCTATCTATTTCTACCAACTGGCTGAAGATCAAAACATAAATGAAGCTTCTCTGGCCTTAGGCAAAATTTATTTATCAGAACTCAATCTATCAGAAGCCCTTTGGCATTTTGCATTAGGCTCTGACAGAGACAATGTTGAATGCCACCGAACATTAGGTGACCTTTATTACAATGGTGAGTTTGGTGTTCAAGTGAATCAGCATAAAGCCCTATTCTATTTTGAGAGATTAGCCTTAAAAGGAGATGCCCATGGCCAATATATGGCAGGGCATATCTATTTTGGAAACATCGTTGGCCCTCTATATAAAAAAGCCTTTGACTATTTCACTGCTGCGGCACTCCAAAATCATATGGAAGCAGAAAATTTTCTGGGCTTTATGTATTTATACAATCACGGCATCAATCCCTATCTCTCTGTCAAAGACCGCATCGCACGCGGGCTTAGTCTCTTAATACGATCTTCAGAACATGGATTTAATCAGTCTTCTTACGAGCTTGGAAAATTGTATCAGAAAGGATCTATTGAAATCCCAAAGGATAGAACCAAAGCCCTGGCCTATTACAAAAAAGCACTTGACCAAGGCCACCCAAAGGCCACAGAAAAGCTGAAGCTCGCAAGTCTATGGCTTGAAGAAGAGCGCCTGGATTAAATAAGCTCCCGCAAAATCCGGATCAACTGCTCCTGATCAGATTGATCCGTCTGGCCGAAAAACCTGCTATCAATCCCTTCAACAAGGCGCACCAAAATCCGCATCAGGATTTTCCCTTGCTCTGTCAAAGTCACGCTTTTGGCTCTTGTATCACTTTTGTGCTGGGCGCGGCATACATGTCCATGAAGGGTCAGATATTTCAGAGACTTCGAGACAGTCATCTTATCAAGCTGCGTGACTGCCGAAACCAAGGCCTGTGTTGTTTCATGACCATGAGCTTCAAACCACATCAAACAAGCCAGAATCACAAATTGAGCATGAGAAATACCATAAGGTTCCAGAGCTTTTTTAATCTGTCTTTGCCAGATCATCGTTGTCTGCCATAGCAAAAAACCCGGACTATCCTCAGGACGCTCGAAACCAAAAGGGAGATCTTTCATGAGGAACCTTTCGCTAAGGAGACCAAAGCCTCCATTTCATCCGGAACAGAATCTGCAACATGCTGAGCAACTAACTTAATCCAAAGCCACTTTAGGGGCCCAGTGACAACCAATTTGTTTGTTAATTTTAAACCTTCTTTTGTTTCTTCAAGTTCATGCGTATCAATCATTTTAGCACCAAAGAAATTTGTACAATCTGTAAAACTTTTACCCTGATTGATCTCAATCAAATCAATCTTGACTGCTCTCATCCCTTGGGGTTTAAGCATGAAATAATTCCCAACCTCAAATGCACCATTCAGAGTACATGAATCCAAATCCCCATGCCATGCTGGCCAATTATTCACATCAGTCCATAGACGCCAAATGCTATCCCTTTTGATTCCCTGATAAGTCTTACTGTAAGTTCTCGTCCACATAAAACACCCCATTTCGTATGCAAGTTTATTATATATGAGTTTACTATATGGAGTCAAGAGAATAATTATTTGTGCAAGCACCTCCTGCACAAATACGAGATCAGAACAACTTAACAATAAAGAAGTCATGCTGAATTTATTTCAGCATCTCCAGACCCTGAAACAAGTTCAGGGTGACATGAGGGGGAGTTCAGAATGACAAAGCTATTAGATTTCAGACCTGTGGGCCTGTTCGCATTGTGATTAAGCCTATAATGCTACGATCTCTAAACACCTGCAGCATCTCTAGAAACAAACGCGAATCTTGGCATTTCCTTGCCTTCATACACAATCATCTCTGTAAACATAGTCAATGGCCGAACCCACAGTTCAAAGGCTCCGTACAATGAACGATAGACGACAACGTCTTCCTGTGTCTCTGTATGCATTGCAATGCCGAGCACTTCATAATATTGACCCTTGTAATGCTGGTAAACACCTGTCTTTAGACTCATCTTCTCTCCTTATACAATTGCTCTTTTCCCCGAGCTGCGTCTTTCCATAATCATTCTTGCAGCCTCTAGTCTCCCTGCTTCATTCCTCTGCACACCAGAAAGGTCATGCGGAATGCGATCATGCAATTCTTGAAACACACCAGCTTTTCGCCACAAATCTTTATTACCAATCACATAGAAAACTTCTTGTGCTCTGGTGATTGCCACATTCAATAGATTGGGCGTCATGCCAGCCCATTTTCGAGCCCCCTTTTGTTTAAAAAACGGGGCACCCAGAACCAAAATCACCGCTTCAGCTTCACGCCCTTGCGCTGTGTGAACAGTGCCGATGCGCTCTGAAATCCAGCGATAGGACTCCATCTCAATCCATCCTTCTAGGATGCCTGAAGCTCTCACAATTCGCCGCAAATTTTTTGCTACAATGTTAAATGGCGTTAAAATATAGAGATTGGGCTGAATTCCTGCTTCCTTAAGCCTCTGAAGCAAAGACAAAACTCGCTCTCCTTCATCTGAGGACCATTTATCTTTTGGCTCAAGCAATGTCTCTGTATGAAACCAAACAGATGGCCCCAAACAATCGCGAATTGGTGAGCTCTCTGCTGTTTTCTGTTGGACCATCAACCGTTCATAAGCAATGATATTCGCAATGCTAAACATAGGTTCCGCACAACGGCGGTGAACCAAAAGCGGAAAACCAACCGTTCGCGTTCCATATTTACCATGAAACTCACTGAAATATGAACTTGCATCATCTGCAAGTGTCTGAACTGATGCTCGCGGTGCATTGAATCGATCCACATGTACCTTAAATTGCGCGCAGATTTTTTCCGTCAGACTTTGCGGCAAAGTTACAACTGGCTCAATCTGGAGCGGATCGCCTGTAACGAGCGCTCTTTTTGTTTTCATCATTGCACCCACAGCTGCTTGTGGCAAGGCTTGGCCAGCCTCATCAACCAAAAGCCACCCCAAAGAACTTGCAGGCAAATGCGTGAGCATACGACTTGCAGAAGCAAATGTCGTTGAAATGCTGGGCACAACCAGAAAGAATGTTGACCATAAATCGGGCATGCGCTCTAAGACCTGTGAATCTGGCGCAATCACCTGCTTGCCGAAATGCTGCATCAGGATTCCCAAATTATGCCTTAAAGGCTTTGCTGCTGCATCGATAAATGCTTTTGTCAAACGGATAGATTCAAAGAACACATCATCTCGAAGCGCTTGCATCTCAGTATTACACCAGGGCGATACCAGATTCATCTCCTGATGCGATTTTGAAAAAAGGGCCTCATCCACAAAGTGGGTACCCAATGTCTGGCGAAGCTTTGTGAGCTGGGTTTTAGCACCCTTACCTTCTTTCACAAGGAGCCTCATTTTTTCAAGCTCAGCAAGACTATCTGTACATTTTTTCAGAACAGCTTCAAAACGAGTACGTGCGCGCTCCCATCTCTCTAAAGCCTCATGCTGATTTTCTGGTGGATCATTCTCGGCCACAATGCGCGGGGTTCTAGATTCAACAATCTGGCCTGAGTATTGATCTCTCACCTCATAAATTTGCGGCACACCACAAGCCTGAGCAAGATAGCTTGCAAAGCCCACATCTCCATCCCACCAGAATTTCTGACGGAACTTGTTCCTGTTCGATGCATTTCCCAGAACAGCTGAAATCAACCCCCAAGTCTCACAACCAAGCAATCCATCTGACAAAGCACTGAAGTAATTGACCTCTTTTGCCTTCTCCGAGATTGCCGTCACACTTGGCAATTCAGCACTAATATTTTCAACAGCCTTGTTATTTGATGAGGCAATCAAAATCTCAAATCCTTTGAGTGATTCATCAAGCTCATAAAGATAAAGCCATGCATTACCGGCCTTAATGCGATGATCTGTATACTTGAACGCCTTTGAGGGATCGTCAAACTTCGCCATGGCCTTTGCCTTTTCACAGACAAGAGAGGCCACAATATCGCGCAGCAATGTTGTTTTTCCTGTCCCGGGAGGACCATTGATTGCCAAGATACCTTCTTCTTTTAATTCTGAAAGAGTCAGATTCACGGCAGCTTGTTGCAGAAAAAACAATGGATTCTCACCAAAGGCAGGCCAACGGGCTGGTGAAATTCTTGAGGGAGCCACCATCTCTTCAAGCATCGCTTTATTTTCAAGAACGTGATGCCTTTCAGCTGGCGGTTTCATCCCAAGATATTGCAGCAAATTATGCGGTGCATCCCCTGACTCTATATAATCACGCGCTTCAGCCAAATCATCCATATAAAAACTATTCAAAAGCAAAGGACTCGGACTTGTTTCTCTCTTGAGCGATTCATAAGAGCGAATCGCAAAGGTCTCTTCAATCACCATCTCTTTGGGAATTGCAAACCGATCAACCAAAAAGGCTAAGGCTTCAGACAAGAGCTCTCTTGTGACCGGCGCATAGCCTCCATCGGCATCTTTCTTTTTAAACTCAGCATCAAAGGCATCGCTTGTTTTTTGCGAAACACTCGGCCAATTGTAGAGCTTTTTCAATTGCCCATCCAATGCTTGTGGCAACCCCCAAGCAAAACTGGATGCTGTGAGAGCCGTGTCATCTCTGATCAAACAGCCTCTTTCATCCACAATGATAAGGCCTAAAATTGCTTTTCCTGAAACGATCGGAAGCTCTTGGGCAGCATCCTGATATGTCTGAATCAGCGCACTTGTTGCCTTTTGCAAATCAATCGAGCCAAGGATAATCTGATAATAAAGCTTTGCGTTCGGAAAATTATTTTTCTGAAGGTTTTGCCAGGGAAGCTGATCCTCATCAAGCGACGCATAGAGATGCGATTGCCCACCCGCCAAATCTTCAGGCTTAACAAAGGCCTGCGGCGAAAGCACTTCAAGCGCAGTCCAAGCGGAGAGAACCTGCCCTGCTTCAGTCTTGGTGAGTTTTTTCATCTTATATCTTTGTGCTGAATGAGTGATAAAGTCTTTGTTTAAAGCTACAAAATTCAATCCCGAATGTAAAGGCAAAACAAAAACCTAATAGCAATCTGTAAAATACAGATACTCAGCGTCATTGCTGAAAAGGTCACGTAATTTGTTGATGAAAAGATTGAAGCGCAATCTGTAAATACCGTCATTAACTATGATTTTTAGGAGATAGCCGTCATTCAGAGCCACCTCCTTAAGAGGTGGCGTGGAATCTCATCTAATTAACAATTGAGCGCAATTTTTGCTGAGAGACTGCAGAGACTCCACGGGCTCCTGCAGGAGCCCTCTGAGTGACGGTATTTTTAACTTTTCATCAGCGAATTACGTGACCTTTACAGCAATGACGTTTTGTACTAAAGCGTTGACCTAATAATATGGGCTGTCTTTTCTTTTGCAAAATCCGCTGAAACAGGCTCTGCAAAAATCTCAGGTAAATAGCGGCTCACAAAGTTTTCACACAGACCAAATTCAAGTGCACTCAATTGCCCCGCATCTGACTTCACGGAATCATAACTATGTCCTGCATCATCAAACTCCACATGCAGCACAGATTTGCCAAGCTCATGGGCCCTTTCTGCTAAGGCATGCGATTGCTCTGGATCACATGTATCATCTGCAGCACCAGATATAATGAGCAGTGGCTTCGTCAATTGATCAAGAGCATAATGGGGCGAACTTTGACGAAGCTTTTCTAGATCATGCTCACTAACAGAATTATCATCTGCAATCGAAACATCGTATCGTTTAGCGTAATGCACACGCTCTTTTTCACTCTCGAGAGCATTAACCTCTTGGGTTAAATCATACGAACCATTCACTGCAATGCCACAGGTAAAAAAATCAGGATAGCGTGTCAGACATGATGTAACCGCAAAAGCACCGTAACTTCCCCCATAAGCAACAATCTTTGCAGGATCTATGACCCCTTCTTGAATCCAATGATTCAAACCATCGATCAGATCATCAGTCATCTTACCATTCCTGTCATCATACCCAGCCTCTTCAAATTTCTTCCCAAAACCATTTGAGCCTCTGAAATTGATTTGCACAACAGCAAAGCCACGTGACGCCCAAGCTTGTTGTTCATTGTAAATGAGGAGCTTATCTCTCTTGGCTGGCCCTCCATGAATCAATAAAAGGGCCGGTAAATTCTTTGCTTCCTTATTGGCTGGCAAAGTTAAATAGCCTTGAAGCTCTAAGCCATCTCTGGCTTTAAAAGTAAAAGATTGCGGTGCTGAACACTTCGCACGAATCTCAGGCTCTAAATCTTCCAACACATGTTTGCTATAGATAAGCTCAAATTTAACCGGTGAGGATTCTGTTGCTGGCAATAATAGAAAAAACTGATGAAGCATTCTCGTGCTGAAATCAGCTATGTATGGCTCTTTAATATCTAATTTTTGAACCAAGTGTGTTAGAAAATCAGGATCCTTGAAAAGAAGTGATTCATAAATCATCGAGGCTTTAATCGCCTCAAACGACTCATTAGGCAAGCGCACATGAAGCGTCGGTTCATCATACGATGTTTCATACATCACTAACTCTTTTGGATCCTTTGGATTAAACTCAAACTCTTTTATATTAGATTTAAGCTTCTGTTTCTCTAATTCAGATAACAAAGAGATGGTCTGATTTGATCGGAGAGATCGTAAAACAGGCTCATTTTTATCTCCATTCAAATCAGCCTCTACCAAATATGGAGAATTCGGATCATCCTTATTGTATGTCATAGAATCAATATCTAATTCTAAACCTCTCCAGATCACCTCAGGATGCCCCTCTCGCACCTCACAAGCTTCAATCATAACAGCAGCCTGATCATAATCAACTTCTTCATATGTTGTTTTCAGATAGAATTCAATCTGATCGTCCTTCGTCAACGCAATATGAAGGGCAAAAAATGGGAGCGTGTGAATTATCTCAGATGTCTGAGTCTCTAAATTGTATGAGCACACAAATGTTTTTTGCTCCAAGATATCTCCAGAAAATTTATTAGAAAGCTGAAGCAGCATCGTAAAAACAAAAGTGTTTCTCCTCTCTTGAGAACTCTGATCTAAATAGTCTGGAACACTGCATAGAATATAACAATTCGTTATTGACTCTTTATGCACCGCAATGCTTTTTTGGACCTCTTGCAATACAACAGTCGGCGTCAGATCTCTTATTGTCTTATCTTTGAGATTATAGATAAAAAAACTATACATATTTTGATCATACCTCTGATCAATCTCTGACCAGTACATTCTGTTTTTTTTCTGTGCTTGCATCAAAAGATAATTATCCTTTAATGGATGATTATGCTCATGGCTCAAATCAACCAAATCTTCAATGTAAAAACCATCTTGTAGTGTGAGAGAAACTTTGTTTACAAACGCCTTCGTATCCGTCTTATAAAAACTTATCACTGCCTCTTTATAATCATAAACAGCATACATTTTACCGCTATCACAAAGGGAAACTGCTTTACGATACAAACCTACCTTATCAAAATCACCACGGCTCAAAATACCTTTGGCATTCATGATTGCTTTGATTTCTTCAGGGCTCTTTCCGGCCAGGGCTGACGGCGCATCTAGGCTTTTTGGATCAATAGGAACATCAACAGACTTTGATCTCTCTAACAGAGGAACCTCTGAGAGCTGCACAAGCTCAGCTACCTGCCTTGCAACAGGAGAAACGACTGCTGCCTCAATTGCCTTTTCTACAGAGCCTCTAACCGGAGAGATCACTTCTATTTCAGGGGATATTTTTACATCTGGATGAATATGAGCCATTTTATGTTCCTTTTACTAAATTAATATTTGTGATATACTAAATCGACTATTTCAACAATGCAAGCAATTGAAAATCTCCTTGACATTCGTCATGCCATTTCATATACTTTAACATATACACAATCAAAAATATATGCTATAGTATATCAAAATGTCTAAATCAACAAACTACATAACAGATATCCTGAAAAAGGAACGATTAACCAAAAAGATCAGTCAACGTGAATTGGCAAATGAATTGAGAATTCCTCAGAGCCATCTTTCTAAAATTGAAAATGGGAAGGGAAACCCCTCTCTTTCTCTTATTATTGAGCTTACAAGACTTCTTGGATTAGAGCTCATCATCATTCCCAAAAAGCATGAACAAATGATAAGCAGCCTTATCCGCGGCACAACAACTGATCAAACACCTCTTTATCAGTTAAATGAGGATTCAGACGATGAGTGAAAAACATCTCAATGTCTTTTTACATGGTCTCCATATTGGCACGATCACCCTCTTTGGGAATGAACAAAGCATCTTCTCATTCACCGAAGACTATATCAACAACAAAAAGCGTAATACCTTAAGCCTATCCTATAAAAACAAGATAGGAGAATTAATCACTGATATCAGACCAACACAAACCTCGCTGAGCCCCTTTTTTAGCAACCTACTCCCAGAAGGACACATGAGAGATTACCTAGCACAAAAAGCTGGAATTAATCCTAAACGTGAATTCTCCTTACTCTCCGCTCTTGGGCAAGATCTACCCGGCGCTCTTAAATGCCTCAGCGATAAGGCTTTGGAAAATGAGTCACCCAAAGAATCCGAGTCCAGGGAACCTGAATCTGACTTTTTTCGCTTTTCTTTGGCGGGTGTGCAATTAAAATTCTCTGCTCTCATGTCACCAAAAGGAAAACTCACAATTCCAGCCAATGGTACCGGCGGGTCTTGGATTCTTAAGCTGCCTTCAAACCATTTTCAAAATGTCCCTGAGAATGAATTGTCAATAATGATGTTAGCATCCAAACTTGAAATGAACATTCCTGACGTTCAATTAGTACCCTTGCACGACATATCAAACATGCCCGCCAATACGCAAATTATGAACGGCAATGCTCTTGCTGTCAAAAGATTTGATCGCTCGATCGATGGGGATGTTCACATGGAGGATTTTGCTCAAATATTTAATGTTTATCCTGATGAAAAATACAAAAAAGCAAATTACAAAAATATTGCAGAAGTCATCAATATTGAAACAGAAGGCAAAGACATTCCGGAATTCATCAGACGTCTTGTGTTTAGCACACTCATCGGAAATGCAGATATGCATCTTAAAAATTGGTCCATGCTCTATCCTGATAAAATCAACGCCCGTCTTTCACCCGGGTATGACTTTGTGTCAACCATTTGTTTTATTGATGATGACACAATGGCATTAAATTACATAAAAACAAAAAAAATGACAGATCTCTCTACCTCCTTGCTCTCAGACTTCGCTGCAAAGGCAAAATTAACAGAAGGCCTTGTGCTGCGAGTTGCTCAAGAGACAGTTCACAATTTTCTAGATTTATGGCACTTTGAAAAAAATCACCTTCTCCTCTCAAAAGACTCAATTGAAAAAATTGATAGACACATCTCAAAAATACAACTATAGAGCCTCTCAAAATTCCATTGACAAAGGATATCCTGCATGTCATAAATGAGGACAAATATAGTCCTTTATTATAACAGAAATGCATAAGCAATGATAAAACTAGGGAAGATGACCGATTACGCTGTTGTCATTCTATCAGAAATTGCAAGAACCGGTCAAGACAATGTGGTAAAGGTCAGCTCGCTGGTGGAAACAACAGGTCTCAGTAAAACCACTATTGCTAAGCTCACCAAAATTCTTGTAAAAGGAAATATCCTAATTTCTTCACGCGGGATGCTGGGTGGGTATGCCCTTGCCATGCCGCCTCATGAAATCACCATGAAGGATGTGATTACTGCTGTAGAAGGGCCTGTGGCTCTCACCTCATGTCTTGATCATACATCTAGCAGCTGCCTCATTCAAAATGTTTGTCAAGTCAGAGGCAATTGGGAAAAAGTGAATAATGAGATCATCGAATCGCTTCAACGCGTCACAATCGCTGATATGACAACAACTAAAAAGTGCACCGCACATCAGACAGGGGGCCTTCATGGTTGCAACTGACCAAACCAAAGCCAAAGTCAAACGTCTTGAAGAACAGAAGTACCAATATGGCTTTGTGACAGATGTTGAAACAGAACAGGCGCCGAAGGGCCTGAATGAAGATGTCATTCGTTTTATCTCTGCCAAAAAGAATGAACCAGACTGGCTCTTGGACTTTCGCCTAAAAGCCTATCGCCATTGGCTCACCATGGTTGAGCCTGAATGGGCGATGATCTCGTACCCGCCCATTGACTTTCAAGACGCCTATTATTACTCCGCGCCAAAGATGAAAGAAAAGCTTGGCAGCCTTGATGAGGTTGACCCTGAGATCCTAAAAACATACGAAAAACTTGGCATCCCGATCAGTGAGCAGAAAATGCTCGCAAACGTGGCTGTTGATGCCGTGTTCGATTCTGTCTCTGTTGCAACGACATTCAGAGCAAAGCTCGCAGAAGAAGGTATTCTTTTTTGCCCTATTTCAGAAGCCGTACAAGAATATCCGGAGCTTGTCAAAAAGTACTTAGGCTCTGTTGTGCCTTCAGGCGATAATTATTACGCAGCTCTCAATTCAGCTGTCTTCACAGATGGATCCTTTGCTTATATTCCCAAAGGCGTCCGCTGCCCTATGGAGCTTTCAACCTATTTCAGAATCAATGCGGCGAATACAGGACAGTTCGAGCGCACACTGATCATTGCTGATGACAACTCATATGTCAGCTATCTCGAAGGCTGTACAGCCCCGATGCGTGATGAGAATCAGCTCCATGCAGCTGTGGTTGAACTTGTTGCTCTTGATCATGCAGAAATCAAATATTCCACAGTTCAAAACTGGTATCCTGGTGATGAAAATGGCAAGGGCGGAATCTACAATTTTGTGACCAAACGAGGTGCTTGCCGGGGAGATCACTCAAAGATCTCATGGACTCAGGTTGAAACAGGCTCAGCCATCACTTGGAAATATCCAAGCTGTATTTTACAAGGTGATTACTCAAGCGGAGAATTCTATTCTGTTGCGATCACCAATCACTACCAGCAGGCTGACACGGGCACCAAGATGATCCACATCGGCAAAGGCACAAAATCACGCGTTGTCTCAAAGGGAATCGCTGTTGGTAAATCCCAAAATACATTCCGCGGTCTTGTAAAAGTTTTACCTAAAGCCCATAAGGCCAGAAACTTCACGCAATGTGACAGTCTCCTGATCGGCAATCAATGCGGTGCGCACACTGTCCCTTACATTGAAAGTAAGAATATGACAGCCCAATTGGAGCATGAAGCAACCACCTCAAAAATCAATGAAGACCAGCTCTTCTATTGCAGGCAGCGTGGTCTCACGCAAGAACAAGCCGTCTCTCTCATTGTGAATGGCTTTTGTAAAGAGGTTTTGCAGAACCTACCGATGGAATTTGCTGTTGAAGCGCAGAAATTAGTTGAAATCAGCCTTGAAGGCAGTGTTGGATAATAAAGGAACCAATCATGACTCAGAATCTATTAGAAATCAAAAATTTAAATGTTCTTCTTGAAGAAGAAAATAAAGAAATTATCAAAGGACTCAACCTCACCATTCGTCCTGGAGAAGTTCATGCGATCATGGGCCCAAACGGATCAGGGAAAAGCACCCTCTCTTATTTTCTCTCTGGTCGTGAGGGCTATGTTTCAACAAAAGGCGAGGTTCTCTTTGATGGTGAGAATCTGCTCGACCTTGAACCAGAAGAACGCGCCAGCAAAGGCCTCTTTTTGGCTTTTCAATATCCGGTTGAAATCCCAGGCGTCAGCAATATGAGTTTTCTGAAAACAGCTTTGAATGCCCAGCGGAAAATGCGTGGTGAAAAAGAAGTGGATGCGATGGAGTTTTTAAAGCTCATTCGCGCTAAAAGAGAATTCTTGAACATGTCCGATGATATGCTCAAACGCGGCGTTAATGTTGGCTTTTCAGGCGGTGAGAAAAAGAAGAATGAGATCCTGCAGCTCAGCCTACTCGAATCAAAGCTCGCGATTCTCGATGAGACAGATTCAGGCCTTGATATTGATGCCTTAAAAATTGTGGCTGAAGGGGTGAATCGCCTACGGAGCCTCGATCGCTCATTCTTGATCATCACTCACTATCAACGTCTTCTGGATTATATTGAGCCAGATCATGTTCACGTTTTTTCTGGTGGACGCATTGTGAAAAGCGATGGTAAAGATCTTGCGATTCAACTTGAAAAAGAAGGGTATGGTCAGTTCGATGCCGCTTAATATAGATCATTACAAAGATTACTTTACCCGCTCTTTTCAAAAGACTGATGATCTCTTTGATGAGAGACTACAGCACTTTACCCATTTTGCTGACGCAGGCTTTCCCACACCGCAATGTGAAAGATGGCGCACAACGAATCTAAAGTCATTAATTGCTCACCTTCCGTTTGATCAAAAAGAAACTGTAAGTCCGCTCACAAAAGAGGCTCTGCCTGCGCCATTGCTTGCAAATGCCTATCGTCTTGTTTTGATTGATGGAGCTTTTGCGCCATCACTTTCAGATAATCTTTCAGCTGAAGGCATCACGCTCAGAGATTTGAGCTCAGAGCTTAATCCTAAAGATCTTATGATCTCTCCTTTTTACATGGATCATTACAAGCCGAGCGATCTCTCTTTCATCAGGCTCAATCGCGCCCTTTGTCAAACAGGATTTCATCTGAATGTCCCAGCTGAGGTGACCGTTTCAAAACCGATTGAAATTGTATGTCTGACCACAAAAGGCGATCAGCAATATCATCCACAAATCAAAGTCACTTTGGGTGAGAATAGCGATCTGACCATCCTTGAGCGTCATGAATCACTTGATCCTGGGGCTCTTTATTTTGCAAATTATGCAATTAGTATTGAGGTTTCAACCAAAGCAACCTTGAGACATTATCAACTTCAGAACCAATCAAACAAAGCCTTTCATATTGAAAACATGAAAGCTGACCTTCAAGAAGACTCTCATTATCAGCAGTTTATCCTCACCACTGGATCAAGCCTTGCACGTCAAGAAATACAAGCTCTGCTTTGCGGAAAAAAGGCTGATGTTCATATCAGCGGTGCCTATCTTATAAATGATACACAGCTGAGTGATGTGACCTCTTTCATTGAACATCAGGCAGAGCAGACTAAATCGCGTCAAGTCTATAAAGGTGTGATCGCAGGCTCTGCCCGTGGTGTTTTCCAGGGCAAAATCTATGTTGATTCGATTGCGCAAAAAACAGACGGCTATCAATTGAATCGCGCCCTTCTTCTCTCTGAAACAGCGCAAATCAACAGCAAACCTGAACTTGAAATTTATGCTGATGATGTCAAATGCTCTCATGGGGCGACTTCAGGTTATCTCAATGATGATGCGCTCTTCTATTTGCAATCGCGTGGCATTCCTGAATCAGAGGCCAAGAAAATGCTGATCACCGCTTTTCTAGAAGAATCTCTTCAAGAAATCACACATGACGAGACCAGAGCAGCTTTTTCAAAACATATTGAACAGACTCTTCAACAACTATCCCCTCTTGTCAATCCCGCCTTCCCCCTGCGCCAAGGCTTCGGCCGACAGGTCGCAGAGATGACAAAATAAGGTGTACCGCACATGACATCACTGCCTATCACAAAAATCAGAGCTGACTTCCCGATCCTGACTCAAAAAATGAATCAGCAACGTCTCTGCTATTTTGATTCAGCAGGAAGCGCTCTAAAACCTCTTGCTGTCATGAATGCCATGAATAATTGCGCTGAAAATTACTATGCCAATATTCACCGCGGTGTCTACGAATTCTCCGTTAAAACCACCGATGCCTATGAGGGCGCACGGCAGAAGGTCGCCTCCTTCATCGGCGCTCAAAATGCACGCGAAGTCATCTTCACGAAAGGCACGACAGAGGCCATCAACCTTGTTGCTTATAGCTGGGCTGAGGCTTTTCTCAAAAAGGGCGATGTCATTCTGCTCTCAGAGCTCGAGCATCATGCCAATATTGTGCCCTGGCAAATGGTTTGCGAGAGAGTCGGCTCTATCATCAAAGTGATTCCTATCACTGACGATGGCTCACTCGACATGGCTACCTTTGAATCTCTGCTCACCCCTGAGGTCAAATTCATGGCGCTGACGCAAATGTCAAATGCGCTTGGCACCTTGCCGGATGTTAAAGGAATGATTCAAAAAGCGCGCGCTCATTGTCCAGATATCAAAGTGTTGATTGACGGCAGTCAGTCTGTTGTTCATCTCAAAATTGATGTGCGCGATTTGGATACTGACTTTTTCGTTTTCACCGGCCATAAGCTCTATGGACCAACGGGTATTGGCGTCTGTTGGGGCAGGTTCGATCTACTCTCTCAAATGCCACCTTATCAAACAGGTGGTGATATGATCAACCGTGTCAGCTTCGAGCGCACAACATTCAAAGAACCACCAACGCGCTTTGAGGCAGGCACACCGCCCATTCTTGAAGCCATTGGCCTTGGCGCTGCGATTGATTACCTTACCGGTATTGGCCTTGAGGCGATTCACGCTCATGAAAATACAATGTTTCAGCTTTTAATGGCGCAATTGCAAACTGTCCCAAAGGTGAAAATCTTTGGCTCCATGAAGGATCGCGCTGGCCTTATTTCCTTTGCGCTTGATGAGATTCATCCCCATGACATAGGAACATGCCTAGATCAACAGGGCGTTGCGATTAGAGCGGGGCATCATTGCGCCCAGCCTCTCATGACAAAACTCGGCGTTCCCGCCACAGCCCGCGCCTCACTCGGACTCTACAGTAATGAAGAAGACATTGCCCAATTCATCAAAGCTGTGAGAGATACCGTCGCGTTTTTTGGGTGATGGCCCTAAGTGAGTAAGCAATAACCCTCCGTCATTCAGAGCCACCTCGCTTTAAGAGGTGGCGTGGAATCTCTCCTAAGCGACAATAAAAATGCATTAAATCGTTACACCCCAGAGACTCCACGGGCTCTCTTTCGAGAGCCCTCTGAGTGACGTTGAAGAGTTATTGCTCAATGACGTTCTTTTTTCTCACCTCACCAACAGCCTACATATATAACAACATTCTTTGAAACTATCGCCTCTTCCAAACTCTATCCAGTCATTGAAAGAGCTTAAAAAGACCTAACTAAAACAATATAGAAACACACCGGCAGCAAAAAAGCTGAGCACAGGAATGCTCAGCTTTTTCATGACTCATATAATTAACGTCTCCAGCGGAGAGCCGCAAGACCAGCTAATGAAAAACCAAAGAGTCCGATCAAACCTGGCTCTGGAACATCATCGTCATCCCCACCACCTGAGCAATTATCTTCAAGCACACAATTATCAAAGCTCAAAGACAGGTATTTAAGATACATCTCAGGAGAAGGCCCTGAAGGGACTGAATCAAAGGTAACCTTCGTAAGGATCAAATATGGATTAGCCGCATTCAACCCAATTGCGTTAAGATCTATATGAACCACATTTGAGGGAATAGCCTGAATAGCCAAGTCATTCAAATCACTAGGTATCAAGGAATTTGAGGCCGTAACAATAGACCCAAAGATATTAGGCCAGCCTGAACCCAATTCACCGACCATAATAGTCAAATCAAGATTTGAAGCCGTCCCGATCAGACTCAACACATTGGTCATATCAAGGATTATATATTCCTGATATGCCATATTGTACATTGGCTCGGAGCCAACAAAACTAAGCTCAAAGGCATCACCAACAGTCACGTATTAATCCGGCAACATGAAGTAGTCGAAAAAAATGTTGCATGTTTTATGGAATCTTGATATTATGAGCTTATGAAGAAACCAGATTTAAGAAATTCAACCAAAGAAATCCGCTTAGAAGTTAGGCG
>JAGPBS010000048.1 GCA_018063245.1 Alphaproteobacteria bacterium
CCACAACCCTTGGCAGCCTGAGTGTAGGAGGCTCCGCTGCCGGGTTGTGGACTTTTGGATAACTTATCCTCTAAAGCGGACATTTCTATCTTGCTCTAAAGCGGACATTTCTATTTTGCCTTGACACGCTTTTCTCATAGCAATCGAGACTTTAAAATTCAGATCCAACCGAACAAAGAATCTCTATTCCTCGTCATTGCGAGCCCTTTAGGGCGTGGCAATCTCATGGATTTTGCAATAAGATCGCCACGCCTCACGTTGTTCGGCTCGCTATGACGATTACCTTAGCTCACCTCAATCAGCATCCGTAGGTTTTTTGGGATTATAAAAACCCAAAAAATTCGGCACGAAGGAACAACGGTTCTGAGCATTCCATCGAAATTCATCACGCATAGAATGAAAAAACTTTACCACTTGCGTCACCGTCTCTATAATCTCAATCCCTTGCCACAAGACTTCAGACATTCCCTTAGCGATATTAGATTGAGGAAAGAAAGTCAAAGCCTCATATAGTATCGATTCCTGACCTTGGTCACTGAGAAATTCTTTGTTTCTTTGGTCAAAATAATAAACCCAACACCTTAAAAATTCTGAAAAAGTTGGATAGCTCTCAAAAAAAGTGCCCATCCGCTCAATAATCATAGGCCTTATTTTTGCAGCATGATTTATTGTATAAATTGGGGCATCCTCTGCACGCTTTTTCGCTTCATAATCTGCCAACCGCTGCATAGCTCCTACAAACGCTTGATCATCATATTTATTATCCTTATAGAAGGCACCATAAACAAATGAACAGAAAGGCAAAAGGAATCCGAGAGCTGAGAGCTCATCAGCCTCAAAGTCAGCAAGCATTCTAAAAAAATCATGTGAAAAATAGTCAGCTGCAGGCGCGCCTAGAACTCTTCTCTCACACATATCAGGTCCTTTGTAATGCCACCAATCCGTCCCTGAGTTATCATCATTATGATATTGAACAGCCTTTACCTCCCATTTCGGTAAAAGAATTGTCGACCAATCACAAGAAGTGAACAGATTGTACCAAAGAACATCCGTCAAAGCCTTTAACTGCGCTGGCTTAAATAGACGAACATCTTCAATAGTATAAGGCGTTTTTGCGGCCCCCAGAAATTTCTGACCATTTGCATTATACTGCCATAAAGCCAGAAACCCGCCACGGGGCAAAGCCCAAGATGCTACTCCGTCCATATATTTAGGCCGCAATAGATACCACCATTGCAAAAGATTCAACTTATCAAAATCATCATTTGAAAAGAATGCACCTTTTGTAAAAGCAAAAAATTCTTGAAAATAGCACCGAACCGTTAGATAGACAACGCGACGTGGGTCCATCTCTTTTATATTTTCAGCCCAGGGCAGCTTTTGTTCGACCGCAACCTCTTGAATGTCATCCAAAAGATTAATATAAAAATCACGGTTTGGATAAAAGTAATTCGGATCCTCAACCATAAATTGATAAGGCATCGAATGCAAAGACGGGTAAGTTAAAAATTGGCTCTGATTATATCCATTCCTCAAGAGAGTTGGCTTTTGCGTGACCAAAAACAACCCAGGATATTTGACCATCATCTGATCAAAAAAGAGCGTACAAACTCGCCTCATCGTCAGCAAATCTCTTGGCTCTAGATATTTTAAAATCTCTTTTAAAGTGTCACCATCCGACTCCAGAATCAATCTCCCTAAAGGAGAATCATCAACAGCAACACTTCCCGCGACTAAGCTAAAATGATCAACGACATCTTTTCCTAATTGGCAATGTCCTATTTTCATCGGCGCTTGAAAATAAACGTCATCAAGCTCTCTTGTGACTTGATAAGGATTATACAAGGTCGTAGATAGATCTCCAGTCATCCAGAATCCCCTTCAAAAAAGGCACAAACATACCATGTCACTCAAAGAATGAAATGAATTATGAATGTAATTTAATTATAAAATATCCAGCTGAAAGAACAAAGTAGTCCCCTCATTCTTTCAACATAGCATATCTTAAAAAGAAATGTGGAAATATTTTTCAATTTCTTGAATAGACTCAGCCATAAAATGCGGTTTTTCCTTGCCATCGTAAGGCTTATCGCGGACTAGAACAGATGTCACGCCTGCATTTTTTGCACAGATAACATCCACTTCCATATCGCCAATAAACCAAATTTTATCACTTGCCATCAGGCCTGATTGTGACAAAGCCATATGAACTGGCGCTGCATGAGGCTTGTCTTCAGGTGCATCGCCCGCCCCAATAATCGCAGAAAAAAGAGGGGCCCAGCCCAAATGCTCACATTCTGCTCGCAAGTATTTTCCTGTTTTATTGCTCACGATAAAAAGAGGGATTTGCTTTTCTGTCAGCGATTTTAAGAACAAAAAAGATCCCTCAAAAGGCTTTAATGAGTCTATATGAGTCCGCTCAAAATAAGCATAAAACTGCTCTCTTGCCTCAGGCCATCTCTCACCAAATCGAATCGGGAACTGGTCTTTGAGTGCCGCGCCCATCACATGCTCATCGGCAAGGGTAATCTTTTGATCCGGCAAACCCATTGATTCAGCTGTTAAATTGTAAGCATTGTAAATGGCAAGCCAATTGCTGACCAATGTATTATCCCAATCAAATATAACAGCTTCAGGATAAGGAAGGATGTTCCCAGCGATAGCTTTCATCTGCATTTTTTCCATAATTTAAATAGGCATCTAAGAGTTTTGAGCAATAAGGTCCAATTTTACCATCGCTCAAAACATGTGAATTAATTTGCACAACAGGCGTCAATAAAGCGGCAGCACCTGAAATAAACGCCTCTTTCGCCTCATAGGCTTCACTCAGCAAAAAGGGCCTGATTTCAATTTTAAACTTCAATTTTTTAATTAAATGCAGCAATGATGATCTTGTAACACCGCTTAAAATAAGGTGATCTGCATGTCTTGTGACAAAGGTGCCATCCTCTTTTATAATCCACGCATTACTCGCTCCGCCCTCAGTAACATAACCTTCATCATCCATGAGCCAAGCTTCACCAGCCCCATCTTCATGCGCTTTTTGTTTTGCAAGCACTTGCGCTAAAAGGCATGTTGTTTTGATATCACGCCTTTTCCAGCGAATGTCAGGCACTGTCACAACTTTAATCCCTTTGCGAAGATTCGCCTCCCGGCCTTTCGGCATTCTTTTGACCATCATCAAGATATTAGGGGCAACGTTTTGAGGGAATTTAAAATCGCGCGGTGCAGATCCCCTTGTGATTTGAATGTAAACCATACCGGTCTCAAGACGATTTTTTTGCGCTAACTGTAAGATTTTAAAAGATAAAACATCAAGAGACATCGGCAATGGGATTTCAAGCTCATTCAAAGAACGCTCAAGTCGATCAAGGTGACCTGTCATGTCAACAAATCGGCCATCCATCATATAGACAACCTCATAAACACTATCTGCAAAAAGAAGGCCGCGATCTTCAATCGATATCATCGATTGAGACTGAGGCAGAAATTGACCATTCACAAAAGCGATCTGAGACATGCGCACCCCCGTATTATCAGAAAAATTCTCTGTGTTCAGGGTAACTCAATATCCTATAAAAGAAAAGAGGGAAATAACCGGTTACTTTGCCTGAGCAGCTCTCACAATACCTTCTTCAATCAGACGTGTTGCTTCTTCAACATCACCCCAGCCTCTGACTTTTACCCATTTGCCTTCTTCGAGATCTTTGTAATGTTCAAAGAAATGGCAAATCTGATCAAGCAAGATTTCTGGTAAGTCTTTGTAAGAATTCACTTTTGTATAGAACGGATGCAAGTCATCAACGGGAACAGCAATGATTTTTTCATCAAGCCCGCTCTCATCTTCCATGAGCAAAACACCAATTGGACGCGAACGAATCACAGCACCCGGCACAACGGGGATCGGCCCTACAACCATAATATCAACAGGATCTCCATCACTTGAGAGCGTATGTGGCACAAAACCATAATTTGTTGGATAATACATCGCTGTGTGCAAAAAACGATCCACAAAAGCAGCACCAGATTTTTTATCAATCTCATACTTAACAGGCTGACCACCTAAAGGAATTTCGATAATTGCATTTACATCATAAGGGGGATTTTTACCAATTGGAATTTGTTCGATATCCATAATTTTCACTTTCTTTCTAATACTAAATGACTCTTATTCATGTAAAACAGCATGTAATCTCTCTATAAGCTATTGTACAGCAAAGAACATAAAAAATGCGTCAATTTCGTCATTAAACATAATTTTTCTGATTTTTTCAAGTTAAAACTGCATTAATTAATTGACATTGACATTTAAAACAGGCTATCTATAATAACTATTTTAAAAAGGAAGAGAAAAAGCTTTCTCTTTGATGGTGTTTTTGTTATACTCCCCTGAAGGAAAAACGAAAACATGATTAACTTAAGTAAGGATAAAAGGTAAAAAATGTTTGCTATTATTAAAACAGGCGGAAAACAATACAAGATTGCAGAGAATGATGTTCTTCGCGTTGAAAAGCTTGAAGGCGAAGCCGGATCAAAATTAAAAATTTCTGATGTATTGATGATCTCTGATGGATCAAAATCAACAGTTGGCACACCTCTTATTAGCGGTGCATCTGTTGAAGTTGAAATCGTTGCACATGATCGCAATGATAAAATCATTGTTTTCAAAAAGAAGCGTCGTCAAAATTATCGTCGTAAACAAGGTCATCGTCAACACGTGACTGTCCTTAAAATTTTAAAAATTAAAGCTGCGTAAGGAGTAAACAAATGGCTCAGAAAAAAGCTGGTGGTAGTTCAAGAAACGGTCGTGACTCAGCAGGTCGCCGTCTTGGTGTAAAAAAGTTTGGTGGCGAATCTGTCACAACAGGAAACATCCTTGTTCGTCAAAGAGGGACAAAGTTCCATCCTGGTAAAAACGTCGGCATTGGTAAAGATCACACTCTTTTTGCTTTAACAGACGGAAAAGTTCTTTTCCAACTAAAGCGCGAAGGTCGTCAGTACGTAACAATTGTTGCTTAAGACATCTCGTGATATAAAACTCACAAAAATGGCGACAGCAATGTCGCCTTTTTGAGTTTTAGGAGAGAAGAAGTCACATTGAAAAAAGAAAACGTCATGCTGAATTTATTTCAGCATCTCTCATTAATTATAAATAGACCCTGAAACAAGTTCAGGGTGACGTAATAAACAAACCACAAAACCGAATTGACAAGACAATGAAATTTTTAGACCAAGCAAAAATATACTTACGAAGCGGAGACGGCGGTGCCGGCTGCGTGAGCTTTCGTCGTGAAAAATTCATTGAATATGGCGGTCCAGACGGTGGCAATGGCGGCAGAGGCGGTCATATCATCTTCGAAGCTGTCGACAATCTCAACACCCTCATTGACTTTCGCTATCAACAGCATTTCAAAGCCCCAAAAGGCGATCATGGCCGAGGCAGCAACTGCACTGGTGCCAATGGTGAAAACCTTGTCATCAAAGTACCAGTTGGAACGCAAATCATTGATAATGATAAAGAAACTGTTCTCCATGACTTTACTGAACCGCATGAAAGATTCATCTTTTTAAAAGGCGGAGATGGTGGATTCGGCAATCTTCATTACAAAACATCTGTCAATCAGTCCCCTCGCCGTTCAACACCTGGTTGGCCTGGGCACGAAATGTGGGTTTGGCTTCGCTTGAAACTCATTGCTGATGCAGGCCTTTTGGGCCTTCCTAATGCTGGAAAATCGACCTTTCTGGCAACGACATCAAGGGCGCGTCCTAAAATTGCTGACTATCCCTTCACAACCCTTGTTCCGAATCTAGGCGTTGTCTATTCTGGGAACAAAGAATTTGTGGTAGCTGATATTCCCGGCCTCATTGAAGGTGCTCATGAAGGCCATGGACTTGGCACAAAGTTTCTGGGTCACGTTGAACGCACATCGATTCTGATCCATTTGGTTGATGCAACCGAAGAAGATGTTGTTGGCAATTACAATATCATCCGCTCAGAGCTTGAAGCCTATGGCGGTAATCTTGCCGAGAAGGCTGAACTGATTGCACTCACAAAGTGCGATGCGCTTCAAGAAGATGAGATCGCGAAAAAAGTCAAGGCTCTTAAAAAGGCAACAAAGCAAGAGATTCATACAATTTCATGCTTGCAAAAACGCGGGATTCCTGAACTTCTCTTTGCCATTGAAGCAGAAATTGAAAAGCACAAGCCACTCAAAGAACGTCGTTCTGAGGAAAGTGATATCCCTTCTTACGAAGAAGAGTAAGTTTCTATTGATCATAATTGTAAAATAATATACAGTTTCGAGACTGCTGCAAAAGTCCAATGAAACCAAAATTACGACTTTCTTCCGTCATTCAGAGTCGCCGCAAGGCGACGTGGAATCTCATGCAATCAACAACTTAGCACAATTTTTGTTGAGAAGCTGCAGAGACTCCACGGGCCCTTCAGGCCCTCTGAGTGACGCGGATTAGATTTTCACAGCAGTCTCAGTTTCTTATTATTATTTTTAGGAAGAAATCATGACACATTTACATCCATTCAAAACCAATCCTTTAGCCAATTCAACGACACCAATGCCAACTCTTGAAGGTGTTGAAGACGTGAAAACACAATCAGAAGGCGCCTTTCCGAAAGTAGAAGATACCTATGTTTCTTTCTTTTTAGGAACAGTATCAGATGCTTCTTTGATGGATCGACCAGTTCACATTGAACAGTCTGATCTCTTTCAACAATTAGCAAAAGCTAACAATACCGAAACAATCTCGACCATCTTTAGAGAGATCGAAGATCTTTGCTTGATGGCATCAAAACAAAAGGACTCAGCTTATGACGAGTTCTCTTTTTTCAGCCGTGTCTTTGCACCTATGATCAAAACTGCCTCTCAAAAAAGAAAAGCCTTTTTATCTATTCAAGATTTTCAGAGGATGTCTCAGCTTTTTCCTCAAAATAAACTTTTTCAAACCATGATCGGTCTTTATTATACAGGCGTCATCCACAATTCAATCGATGTGAATTGTTTTTGCACAGAGCAACCTCCTCTCCTAAGATTAAAAATGCATCAGGATTTTGTTCCTACCGCTCAAGATGTAGTTGATATCGCAAAAGCACTTCAATCCCATAAAACACTCAAAAAACTTGATATCCACAGAAAGCAGATCGGCTCAGCAGGAATTTCTGTCATTGCACAAGCTCTCTCTAATCCGCGGCAACAAAACACAACGCTAACAAGTTTGAATCTTAGCTCCAACCGAGGGCGTCAAAGATCTCATGAACTTGATAGCATGTTTGAACTTGTATATGTTATCAAAAAAAACAAAACACTCACAAAACTTGACCTGAGTGGAAATCAAATTAACTCTAAAACAATGGACGCTCTTGTTAAAGCTCTCAAAAAAAATAAAACACTCAAAAAGCTTATTCTTGCTCAAAATGACATTAATCGAGAAAAGAGCGATGACATATTTTCAAATGGGTTTTCTCCGTCTTTTATAAAAGCACTCAGCTCTCATCCAACACTCACAGAGCTGAATCTTAGTGTAAACAGAATGGCGTACCTTGAAATGCAAGCTATTGCCACAATTATGAAGACTAACAAAAAGCTCATAAGGCTTGATCTCGGTATCAATCAAGCTGGAAATGACGGTGCAAAAAAAATTGCTAAGGCTCTCAAACAAAATAGCACAATAACAAGCCTGACTCTTAAATGGAATCGAATCGGAGCAGAAGGCATAAAAGCAATTGCTGAAGCTCTTAAATATAATGAAACCTTAATAGAGCTTGACCTTGAAGACAATCCGATTGGCGTAGAAGGCTCTAAAGCACTTGCGGAAGCTCTTACACATAATAAAACGCTCAAACATATTAACCTCGGCAAGAGTCTTATTGGCATAGAAGGTGCTAAAGCACTTGCGGAGGCTCTCACACAAAACACAACACTCATTAGTTTGAATCTTGACTATAATGAGATTCAAGCAGAAGGTAGTCAAGCAATTGCTGAAGCGCTTACACATAATAAAACGCTTCTCAATTTTAGCTTTCGCTACAATGAACTCAGAACAGAAGGTGCAAAAGCAATGGCCGAGGCCATCTCTCACAATACAACGCTCAGAACACTCGATCTAAGCTTAAATCGATTTGATACAGAAGGCGTGGGTGCACTCGCATTGGCTCTTACACGCAACACAACACTCGTTGACTTTACTTTTGGAGATTCGCCAATTGCTCAGCCAGAGCGCGTTATAGGCACACTTCAGCAGGCTGAAGTGCAAGTTCCAGGACGAAAAATTACAGCTCTCGGCATTGCTTTTCATTAACGCAAAAATTTCTCTGGATTTCTGAGAGGCGCTTCTGTATTGTGAAACAGAATGAGGAATTGTGCTTCAACAATCATGAATTCGTCATTCAGAGCCACTCCCTTAAAAGAGTGGCGCCTGTCCCGCCGAAGCTCGACCTGTCCACCGAAGCACGCAGTGCGTAGGAGGATGAGCATAGGAGGATGGAATTTCTACAAAGCAACCGTCATACTGAATTTATTTCAGCATCTACAGATCCTGAAACAAGTTCAGGATGACCCAATGTCGAGATTGCAGAGACTCCATCAGCCTACGCCAAGGCTTCGGCGCGACAAGCGTCCTCCTTAAAGGAGGACTCTGAGTGACGACAACCGATATTTTGCAAGTACCTCAAACCCATAACAAAAACAAGCTGCTTTTAGGGCCCTATGAATCTGCGATTATTTACCAATGCTCCTTTTTTTCTTGCTGGCATTTCATTGCTGGCGGGTATTCTCACCTATGCTGTTCTCACGCGCTCTTATCCCTTTGGAGGAGATCCTGAAACAATCATCGCTCTTTTTGTTGTTGATTTGACACTTCTTCTTGCATTGACTGTTGTTATTTTACGACGTGTTGTCAAACTTTGGGCGGCGACAAAATCAGGAAAAGCAGGCTCGAAGCTCCATGCTCGTTTTGTGACTATTTTCAGTCTTTTGGCCATTATTCCATCGGTTTTGATGGCAACCTTTTTATCTTTTTTCTTTTTCTTTGCCATGCAATCTTGGTTTGATGACAAAGTCAAAACAGCTGTGACCGAATCGGTCAGTGTTGCTGAAGCCTACCTCAAAGAACATCAACAAAATATTCGCTCTGATGTCCTGCTCATGGCCCGTGACATTAATTCTATTGGCATTTCACGCTATTATGACCCGACTGTTTTTCAAGATCATCTTTACAATTTGGCCTTCATCCATAATGTGAATGAAGCCCTGATTTTTGACCGGGCTGGCAATATTGTTGCTAGATTTGGCCTTACTTTTTCGATCCATCTCGATCAATTCACCAATACTGATTTCGAACGCGCCGCTCAAGGGGACATCATTCTGAAATCTGATCAGATTGACAAGAGTGGAAAAAGCTCAAAAGGTGATATTATCCGGGCGCTCATCAAGCTTGACAATCTGCCTGATTCTTATTTGCTCATTGGTCGCTATGTTGATGGACAAGTTCTGCAACATATTGAAAATACAAAACAAGCCTCAGATGCCTACACCGAGCTTGACAGTAATCGCACCGATCTTGAGCAAACGGGTATAGCGCTCTACCTAATTGTCTCGCTCCTTTTATTGCTCACCGCCATTTGGGCTGGGCTCTACTTTGCGAATCGTCTGGTGAAGCCAATCGGCCGCCTTATTGATGCTGCTGAAAAAGTGGGCGAAGGAAAATTTGATATTCAGCTCTCTGATCCTGATCCTAAAAGTGAGTTTGGAACTTTAACGCGCACCTTTAATTCCATGACAACACAATTAGAAAATCAACGTTCCGAGCTTTTAAAAACAAATGATGTTCTCAACTTAAAGAGCATTTTTATGGAAACAGTGCTCTCTGGTGTTGCCTCAGGCGTCATTGGCCTTGATCAGAAATTTGTGATCGAACTCATTAATGAATCAGGTCTTACACTCATCGGAATTCCGAAAGATGAGATCCTCAAAAAGAACATCATTACAATTCTGCCGATTCTGTCAGATGAAATTGCGCATCTAAAAACACATAAAGTTCACGATATTGAAGGACAGCTTAAATATACAGACCCTGAAGGCATTACAAAAGTTTTCCTCTACCGGATTGCCGCTGAAATCCAGAATGAAAAAGCCACTGGATATGTTCTGACCTTTCACGACATCACTGACCTGATCTCTGCGCAGCGAAAAGCAGCCTGGTCTGAGGTTGCCAAACGGATTGCTCATGAAATTAAAAACCCACTGACGCCGATCCAACTCTCAGCTGAGCGTCTTTTAACAAAATACAAAAAGCAAATCACAGATGATGCAGAAACCTTCACTTCATGCGTTGAGACAATTGTACGTCAGGTGGAGCAAATCGGCCGGATGGTTGATGAGTTTTCGGCCTTTGCACGCATGCCTGGACCGCGTTTTCAGCAGGTTCCTTTCGTTAAGCTCTGCAATCAGTCTGTTGTTCTGCAAGAAACAGCGCATCCGGATATTGTGTTCAAATTCCATACACAGCTGAATGAATTTGCTGACAGGCCTGAAGGCGTTATTTTACAATGCGATCCAGGACAAATTGACCAGGTCCTCAAGAACATTCTCCAAAATGCCATTGAAGCGATTGCGATGAAAAAAGAATCCCTCTCAACAGAAGCGCAGCGTAAAAAATACATCGGTCGTATCGATTGCAAGTTTGAGCATTTGGGCAAGACGATCTCTTTCTCTGTCCAAGATAACGGTATTGGCATGCAGAATTACACATCTGAACAGCTCACAGAACCTTATGTCACAACAAAGAAAACAGGGACAGGCCTTGGCCTTGCGATTGCGAAAAAAATTATCGAAGATCATGCAGGACAAATTAAAATCATTCCCGTCCAGTCTGGCGTGCGAGCTGAAATCATTCTTCCTTTTGAATTGGGCCGATGAGAATCTTACTAAATTCTTTATTTTATACTTGAATTTATTGTCTCTTATGTTACTTTTACCGTGAGACTGTTCATGTCTCTAGTTAAGAGAAAGAGAAAACAAAATGAATATTAAAATACTTAAGGCTGTTCCTTTAATGGGAGCCCTATTCTTGACAGCTTGCGGCTACGACACAAAATCAGATTGGCTCGAAAACGTTGATGGCAATGAATTCAGAATTGTTACCAAATCATCTGAATCAGATAACATTGTTTCCGTTGAAAATAAGATGAGAACATGGAATGGCCATTATCAAGGCGGCGGCGACAAAATCGAAATGAGAAAAAATCTGATGATGAAACTGGCTGATAAAGATGCTGATCGTCTGTGCAAGCAAGAGCCTGTGACAAAAGTGAGCCAGCCTTATATCGTAATGACGGATAGAGAAAATCCCGTTACGAATCAAGGTATAATACCAGCTCTTATTGGTCAATTAGTCATTCAAGCGACTACAAAAGATGAGAATGTTCCAAGAAGTCTTTCATATCACTTCAAATGCGGCACAGTCGCACCTGAGCCAAAACATAGTGAATATACAGGGAAATAAGCCATGAAAAAACTCTTTATCATTTCGATTCCATTTTTAATCAGCGCTTGTGGTGCTCCTATGTCAACACCATACCAGCCTCTTATGAATAATGAAGGCTATTCTGATCGTGAAATTGGCAAGGATGAGTATGAAATTCAAGTCCGTGGCAACTATATCACTGCGCATGAAACACTTATCATGCATTTTGATCGTAGAGCCTCTGAACTGTGCCAAGGCAATAATTATGACAGCTCACTAAGACGTCAAAAAACAACCAACATCACAGATGCCGATCTCTCAGGCAATGGTTACTATACAACCTACACACCAGCCACTCTTTCAACACAAGCCTATGTGTCAGGTACTGTAAAGTGTAAAATGCATCGCGCTAAGGCCGGTAAGAATTAGTAAGGGGCTCCAGGCAGCACCCTACTTGACACTAGATGCTTTCATTTTGGCATCCCTGCTATCTCTCTTGGCATCCCTGTTCCTATCTTGTCTTGTCACACCTGCGCCCTGTCGCTCCGAAGCCTTGGCGTAGGGGGAAGGCAGGTGTCCATGCAATCTAGCAATAAAGATAAGCATTGAATTATTGCTCTTTAAGTGGATCCCTGCTTTCCACCTACGCCAAGAGGCTTCGGCCGACAGGTCGCAGGGATGACTAAGGAGAGCGCATGGATGACTAAGGAGATAGAATGCCTTTTTAAGTATCAATCCTATCAAGAGAGCAAATCTCATTAAAAAAATATTAATTTCAGTTGACATGCTCAGCTGTTCGTCTATAACTAATGACAATCATCATTATTTAACATCATCCTATTACTGAAGGACATTACCATGACAGGCACAACAGAGCTTTCTGCTATTATTACACAAGAAAACCTTACTCAAAATATTGCATCTCATTTAACAAACCCTTTGGATATTCAAAGTTTTTCATTCACGAATAAGTCAATCTATCATCTCTTAACAACATCTAACGTTGCAAAGAGCCTTTGGGGGCAATTTATAGCGAGTCATAATCAAAAGATTCCGCCAAGTCTTTATGTCACCCTTGCATTTCATCCACGCGTTCATCGCTATGAAGATGGATTAACAATTGATACATTGAGCGTCTTTGAATTAAGACTCTCACAGCCTTTAGAAAACCGGTCTGTGATGCAGATTCGTCAAATCCCTTATATTGAAAATCCGGCACTTCATCTGCTCGGAAGGGATAAGAAATTAGAAGATGAATTGTCACTGGTCCGCTTAATTTATTCTCAATATCAAACGCCTTATATAAGACCAACAAGACAAGTTGTCATGAGGAAAGAGATTTTGAACTGGCTATACTGTCTTTATGGTAATTTTAGGAGGCCTGATTTACGCGAAGTGAATATGTTCAACTCATATGTCCGTTCAGCTTTCGAATTCCACCTCTTTTTTCATGAAATGGTTGGCGATGATTATCCTGATCTTGATTTAACTGAACTTCGTGCTAACGGATTATTGCTTAATGGTCAAAGCGGTCGCGAATACTTAACATATCAAAAGGTTCTGGACGTTCTTTTATCGGGCGTTATTAGCTTTGATCAATTCAAATCCCTGATGTGTCCAACAAAAAAAGTTGGATCATTTAATATCCCACAAAGACTAGATCCTTCTATTTTTGACCTTTTCCAAGAAGTTCAAGATTTTGAGACTGTCAAAAATCACCCACTAGAGACTCTCCTCTTTTTCAAGAAAATTAATGATATGATCAAGCGCGATCCTGCTCAAATCGAAAACCAAGAGCTAAGGACACGGCTCAATAACGTGCTCGTTTCATTAGTTGCATTACCTCATTTTTCTTGCCCTACCTTCTGTGCTGTCTTTTTAAAAACAGAAATAAAGCAGCAGCGCATTGAACTCTTGATTCAAAGATTGTCATTATTTTTAGAAGCCGTTCGAGATGGCATTTTCACTCTAGATACATTGAATAGCGCTTTTGAGCGAAACCCAAATCTTGAAATACCACTCATTGATATGAGCCCTTCATTTTATGAAGCCGTTCGCTCTGGCTTTATTTCTATCTCTTCTCTTCTCAATAGAACAACGCCGTTAAGCGACTTTTATGTCTCTAGCAATTTAATCACGACAGAAGTAGATGCCCATGCCTATGGGATAGTTGACCAGCCTCAGTTCTTTGAACTGACTCGACAATTGAATCAATTCCACACTCGATTTATGACTTTGGCCATCAATTCTCCTCATCAAAAAACAGATCGACATACCTTTATACGTGAAGCCAATCAGTTTTTACAATTGATGGTATCACTCTCTAATAATTTTATGCGCAGACTCACAGTACACTCTGATGTTGAGTATGCTTTCAGCCTCTTTCTTGCCTTCAGAGAAAAAACACAGAATCGCTACAGAGATGCAATTTTAGAGCATATCAAAGATGAGACACACCAAGATATGATACTTTCTGGAGCGGTTAAAGAATTTATCTTCCCTCGAGAAGCATGGAGGGCTACGCTTCCAAATAGTGAATACGAATCTTATCAGACATGGCTGAATACAATAGAAGAAACCTCTCAAAAACCTCTGACAACGCACAATTTCATCACTCAATTGCGGATTCTCTCAACTTGTTCAACCACTGAGCTTCAAGAAGCAGTGCAGCAAATGAAGTTATTGTCAGATCATCAAGATCCACAAAAGCTATCGCCAGCAATGGTCAGCCTCATGTCACTCCATACAGGGCTTTCTGGTAAAATGATTGAAGAATTTTACCATTTCTTTGGCCCGCTCATCCCTCTTTTTAAGGAATGTGATTTTCCAGTCCAATTTTCACTCTGGGACTTGATCAAAGCAAGTGATCAAAGGAGTATTGATTTGATGATACAATCAATCAGACAATCGGTTAGGCCATGGACCTGGAGCTCTCATCTCACGTCTATGAAGAATGAGGCTTTGAGACTTGGCGCTCTTTTTTTCGGAACAGCGGGGGGCTATCAAATCTGCCAATCCTTCTTCAACTCACCAAAAAGAATGATGCAGGCTTTCCTTTTGCTTTCAACCGAACACTGGACGAAGGAAGATTATAGCAAAATTGTCAGAACTTTCATCTCAATGCATTATAACCATAATTGCTCAGGTTATTATCAATATGAACCGATGGTTTTCTCAACAAGATCTAGAAGACCAATGCCAGAAATCAATGTTGGCTTGCCAGATGAAACAAGCAACCATGCTTTTGATCCTCACATTTTTGTTGATGAGATTCTTGCAACAACGCTTACAAATTTTCTATATGATTCAAATAAGTCAGCACGAACGCTATGGAATGATGCTTGCCACACTGCTGATAAAGGTCAAATTGGCCAATAAGGAAACAGATGGCGCACTCAAGAAAAGACGGGGAAACCCGTCTTTTTTCGTTTTTGTTCTTTTTACCTTTTTACATTTTTTCAAAAGAATGCTATCTTGGGCCAAGAAAAAGACACGTCTTGTAACGAACTTTATGCATTCACAAAACGCGTCATTGCGAGGAAGTCCTCGTTGCAGCTTTGCTAAGACGAGGTTGACGTGGCAATCTCATTGTCAATAAAAAGAGATTGCCACGTCGATTCCCGGCGAAGCCGAAATCTCCTCGCAATGACAACAGGTGTATAAAAGTCTTTTCTCTCAAACTGAATAATGATATTTTATTATTGTTGTTAAAGGATTTTAATATGGCGCATGACATTCTCATTATTGATGATGAAAAAGATATCCGAAGTCTAATTGCGGATATTCTCGGTGATGAGGGGTATAATTGCCAGCAGGCTTCAAACTCTGATGAAGCACTTGATAAAATCAAACAACGTTTTCCGCACCTGATCATTCTGGATATCTGGATGAAAGAAAGTCGCCTTGACGGTCTTGAGCTTTTGCGCGAACTGAAAAGAGAACATCCGAATCTGCCGATTATCATGATCTCTGGTCATGGAACAATCGAAACAGCGGTTGAAGCCATTAAAGATGGCGCCTTTGACTTTATCGAAAAGCCTTTCAAAACTCAAAAATTGCTTATCATGGTTTCAAATGCACTTGAGTCTGCCCGTCTTAAAGAAGAAAACAGAGCGCTTCAGAACAAAGCCAAGATGAATTTAAATATCACAGGTACATCAGAGGCATCTCAAAAACTCCGCCAACAGATCCAAAAAATTGGTCCAACCAATAGCCGCGTGCTGATTCAAGGCAATCCTGGCACCGGGAAAGAAATTGTGGCGCGGGCTCTGCACCTGGCTTCTCCCCGCAAAAAGCACCCTTTTATTGCACTCAATTGTGCAGCTCTCCATCCAGATAAATTCGAAGAAGAGCTCTTTGGGATTGAACGCAATGAAAAAGCAGGTTCTGTCAAGATTGGCCTTTTAGAGCGCGCACATGAAGGCACGCTTTACCTCGATGAAATTGGTTATATGCCGCTTCAGACACAAAACAAAATCATCCGCATTTTGCATGAACAAACATTCAGACGTCTTGGGGGCAACCGCGATATTCAAGTCAATTTGCGGATTATTTCATCAACCAGTCAAGATTTAACCAAAGCCATTGCCGCTGAAAAATTCAGAGAAGATCTCTATTACCGGCTTAATGTTGTTCCGCTCACTTTGCCTCTTTTGAAAGAGCGCAAAGAAGACATTCCGTTACTTGCGCAAGAGTTTCTGGAATCTTTCCAACATGAAGGGGCTCCGCGTAAAATTCGCTTAAGCCAAGAGTGCCTGCTTTTCTTACAAAGCCTTGAATGGCCAGGCAATATTCGTCAGTTAAAAAATATTATTGAATGGCTTGTCATTATGATGCCTGATGACCATGATGGCAAAATCACAAAAGAAATGCTGCCGCCTGAGATCATGATGAAAACGCCTCTTCAGGCAGAAGGACCTCAGAGCGCAGAACCATCCAATTCTGCGCCCATTGAGCTTTTAGCCTTGCCTCTGAAAGAGGCTCGTGAAGAGTTTGAGAAATCGTATCTGAAAAATCAGATCGATCGCTTTGGGGGCAATATTTCAAAAGCCTCTGAACATATTGGTATGGATAGAACCGCGCTCCACCGCAAGCTCAAGGGCCTTGGCTTACATTGAGTTCTTCTTCATACTTCTCTGCACCCAAGCGTGCCAGCAAACAAATAAGGGACGTAAGAGTAGGAGCTATTAGCGTCATGCCCTACTCATCATTTTGGTGACAGATTTAGAAATACGTCATTCAGAGCCGTCCGCTCAAAAGGACGGCGTGGAATCTCTGCGGATTATCAACTTAAACTGCACTTGTTTTTATATTGTTAGGAGACTCCACGGGCCCGAAAAACGGGCCCTCTGAGTGATGGTATGGACGCCTATGATAAAATTAGATTTATCAACGGCTTCACTTAATAGTAAACTATGAAGGAGCCACAAAAATGAACCAAACAGGCTCATCATTCATAAAAAAAGGAATC
>JAGPBS010000049.1 GCA_018063245.1 Alphaproteobacteria bacterium
ATTGTATAGGCTCTTTGTCCTCCAACTTCTGTTTCGCTTGCCATGACTTTGAAAATGGGTGCTCCTATCTGGACTGGGTCATTTTTTTTATCAGAGATAACAGTATATTTTTGCATTTCTTTAACAGCAGCGTGTTTTGACATAAAAACAGGAAAATCATGAGGTTTTTGAGCAAATGATTGAAAAAAACTCGTCTTTGAAAGATGTTCCAATTTGCATGTGCAAATTGTTTTTTAAAGTATGCTGAGTCACTACTCTCATCGGAAGAGCTCCCTTTTGTTCCTGATTCTGAGCTTGATAGCTCTGTATCTTGACTTCTGGCTATTTTGAACTCTCTTTTTCTGATAGGTTTTTTTGTGAGTCTGGGGCTGGAGAGAGCTTCAGGATCAGAATCTGCTCTTCTGCGCATACGCCTCTGTTCTGAGGAGTCTTTTACGGCGTAAACTTGAACACTACGTTGCATTATATCTACATCTGGTGCTTCAATTTTTGAGCCATGTACGTGTTTGATTTCGATTCTCTCTCCGAGAACATAAAATGCTTTGTCTTCTTGAAATTTTTTTGTGATGGGCTTTGGGTTGTACACTGTAAATCTATCAACAGACGTTACGAGTGCTCTTATTTTGTCATTACTTGGCATGGTATTTCCTCTTCTCTCCTGAGATGGTACTTGAGATTGGTATTATTTTTGACTCCAAGCTCGAGTGTAATGTCAAAAACTTATGAACTTCTTAAGAGGCATAGGAATAACTTATGATGCGGCTTCTGAGGTCGGCAGGTACCTCGTTAGAGCCCATTGCACGACTTGGAAAATAAAGGTACCTATCATTAGGATCATATTAATTTTAGTATCCTGTGTGACTGTAACGGGGATGGCTGGAATAATGGTGTCTTGAATTCGATCGCTTGTGAAAATAAAATCATTTGCTTCCGTATTTGTTCTGTCGCTAGTGGCGACTTCACCTAGGCCAGCATCAATGAGTCCGGATTGTCCTCTGAAATATACTTTATCAATTTTTTTGATTTGATAAGCAGATTTGCCATTCAGATCTACCTCAGTTGCATGAACGCGAAATAAAGGGGTGCTGACATGAAATGCATTACGGCCTTTTTGCACATAGACATTATTGGCATTGATATATTTCATCGCCTCAGCCCTTGAAATATAAACAAGAAAGTCGGTTGGTTTTTGTGCAAAAGCTTTTAAGAGAACTTCTATTTTATTGGGCGTCCATTCAATCGATGAAAATTTTTTGCCAATGGTTTGTAGGCTTTCGTCTTCATTTAATTCAACTGTTTCTATTGTTGCTTGAACAGCTTTTGAAGTCGAGATCTCAGACTTTCGTGACAGAAGAGGGGTGTCTGGAGATGCCATGAGAGGGATTGAGTCTCTTTTTTCACGTGCTGAGTCTATCTCAATTCTTTCGCCAAAGACATAGAAAACCCTATCTGTATCAAGTTGTGCGTCGCTCTCTTGCTTTACATATATCTGAAAAGTTTCTACTTTGGCCATCGTTTTTAACCTCTTTAAATTTTTATTAGTGTAGGATGGGGTTTCTTATTAATTGATTAACTCTTTGTCGATGCGCATAAAGAGAAAGTTTAATTTCACTATATTTTGGAGAGCTTTGCTGTTTTTTAAGAAAGTTGTAAGATAATACGAAATATAAGGATATAGGGTCCATTGAATGATAAGCGTCCTCTCACATTTTTCTTCTGTTATCGTTGGTTTGTTTTGCCTTATGGGGTTGGCTAGCTTAGGCTTTTTTGTGCTGAAGTCAAAGTACATCAGAAAATCCCAAGAGACTGAGAAACAACTGCAACGATCAGAAGAAAAATATTCTGCATTAAAGGTGATGCTGGATATTAGTCAGGAAGCATTATTAATACATGATGAGTTTCAGCCAATATTTGCGAATGAAACCTTTAATCAGATGTTTGGATTCAAGGCTTTTGATGACTTAAGACAAGTTGGTTCAGTTGATGGTTTGTTATCTGAAGATGCCAGAATGACCTTTCTGCAGATATGGGATAATCTTGAACAAGGTGCTCCGCCGCGTGTTATTTCTCGATTAAGCCTGTTGCATGCGGACGGAAGTGATTTTTGGGTTTCTGCCAAGATTCAAAAAATTCATTGGGATGGTCGAGATGTGATTCAAACCAATTTTATGGACATTACAGAACAGTTGTCTTATGAAATGGAGCTTGAGTTTAATCGAGCAAAACATGAGGATTCAGCGAGTGATTTGGTTGCCATTGCAGAAGAGCTTGATATTGCTTTGCGGCGCGCCAAAGATGCGCGCTTATTCCAGGAAAGGCTGATTGACACGGTTCCTAATTTAATCTATGTCAAGAATCGTGATGAGATTTTAATTCAGTGCAATGATGCCTTTTGCAAATTTGTTAAAAAAGAGAAAGATGATATTCTTAGCCAACCCTTAAGTTTTATTTTTGATAATCAAGAGATTCAGGTTTTTAATCAAAATGAAGAGGGATTGATAGAGGGCCGGAAACAGAATAAGTTTGATGTGACTTATCAGGCCAAGAATCAGCAAGCGAGTCACTTTATTGTGTATAAATCTGCTTATACCAATACATATAATGAGGTTGATGGGATCATCACGATTTGTGTTGAGATTACAGATCGGAAGATTTTTGAGAATGAGCTAAGGCGCCTTGCAACAGTTGACCCTTTGACAGGTTGCTTTAATCGACGTCGTTTCCTTGAGCTTGCGAATATGGAATTTGTGCGTGCAGAGCGGTATAATTTAAGTCTATGTGTGATGATGCTCGATATTGACCATTTTAAATCAATCAATGATACGTTTGGTCATGCTGTTGGTGATGAGGCTTTAATTAAGCTTGCAAAAGTTGTTAAAGGGATGATCAGAGATACAGATATATTTGGTCGTTTTGGCGGGGAGGAGTTCGCCTTGCTTTTACCGAATACGAATCTTGTAGATGGTCAAAAAATTGCTGAACGTGTGCGTGAGGCGATTGGAGGGATTAAATTATCCTCTAACGAAGACGTTATCTGTTTCACTGTTAGTATTGGCCTTACTCATTATCTTGTGAAGATGGATGACACAATCTCTAAAGCTTTGCAAAGGGCTGATGAAGCGCTATATGTTGCTAAAAAATCAGGCAGAAACAAAGTTATTTTAAGCGAAGCAAGTAGTAATATAGAAACGATTCTGCAAGCGGCAGGTTAGATTTTATATTTTGTTGGAATGGCTTCAGCAACATCAGCTAAATCGAGCATATAACGATCAGAGGGCAAGTTTCCATAGGCATAGATTGTGTTGAAGGGACCATGTGTTTTAAGGTAATTCTGTATGGCTTCAGCTTTTCTGATGCGGACACAATTGTATCCTTTAATGAAGCCTGTGAGCTTTGCGTCTTTGACTTCCATCTCAGTTGACAAGATGGCATCATAGGGGACTTTTTGATTGATGATTTGCTTGATGAATATGCTTAAGGCACCTGTTGCGATGATAATCTTATCACCATTTGCAGCATGCGATTGTAGTTTTTGGACAATGGACGTCTTCCAGGTCAACTGAGATGCAATCGATTCAGCCAGTTTTTCGAGATGTTTGATAGGTTGATGACGCATGGTCAAGTAGATCCATTCAGCTTTGACAGATCCTTTAAAGTCCTCACCTTTTGAAGAACCTTTTAGATGATGAATGATGGTCAGGAAAAGAGCCTGGAAAAAAGAAAGGTATGTTTTTGTTTTTCCCAGAAGAGCATATTGAAAGAGCAGCAGGCTATCATTTTCAATGAGTGTCTCATCGAAGTCAAAAAAAGCAATATTTTGTTTAGAAAGTGGGGATTTTTTCTGGGTCATCCGTTTGATCGCCTTACTCCATAAAGTTCAAGCGTGTGATCAACGAGCTTATAGCCTAGTTCATGTGCGATTTTTTGTTTCAAAGCTTCGAGTTCTTCGTTCTGAAATTCAATAATTTCACCTGATTGAAGATCAATAAGGTGATGGTGATGATCTTCTGTTGAAATTTGTTCATAGCGGGCTCTGCCATCTCCAAAACCGAGTTTGGCAATAGCGCCAGACTCTTCAAAGAGGCGCATTGTTCTATAGACCGTTGCAAGGCTGATGTTCGAATCGACTTGTGAAGCACGTTGGTAGATTGCTTCAACATCAGGATGATCTGATGATTCTGAGATAACTTGTGCAATGATTCGCCGTTGTTCAGTCATCTTAAGGCCTTTTTCACGGCATCTATTTTCAATTTGAGAGGGCATTTAAATGGGCTCATCTTTTGAATGGTTAGGTTTCAGTCATTCTAGACTTATTTAGTATTCTTTTCTAGTCTTTTTATACACTTGCTATTTGCTTCATTAAATTTTATTCTTTTTTAGAAATATCATATATAATAGTCATTGAGTGGTTGTTAATAATAAAATGAATGAAAATTTAAACCAGAGCCAGAACCAAAAATATAAAATGGATGTAAAAGGTCTTTTAGCAATAGCGCATGATAAATCGGAAACAGGTCGTCATCAACTGGCCTGTGAGTTGTCGAGTATTTATCGTGGAAAGGCCGTTGAAGTTCAAGACAAAAAACTCACAGAGAGCGAAATTGGTATTTTGAATCAGATTTTACGGCACTTATTGGATGTAGCCCAATTGGAAATTCGTAAAATGCTTGCTGAAGATTTAGCAACCATTGATACTCTGCCGATTGATCTTGTGATGAAACTGGCTTGTGATGAGATTCCGATTGCGCGTCCTATCTTAGAGAATAGCCCCATTTTGAAAGATGCGAATTTGATTGAGGTTGCCTTGAAGATGGGGCGAGAACATCAAATTTCCATTTCTAAAAGACGTAATATTTCAGAAGAGCTTGCAAATGCTTTGATTGAGGCTGGTGATTCTGAGGTGGTTCAAAATGTTCTTGATAATGAAACAGCTATTTTATCTCCGCCTATTTTTGAAAATGTTGTGGATATGGCATGTGAGGAGCCATCATTGCAGCCTTCGGTGATCAAGCGTCCTGAGATGAATGGTGCGGCTGCCGCAAAACTCTATTGGTGGGCCAGTCAAGAAATCAAGCAAGCGATTATGAAGCATTATCCGATTGATTCAGAAACGTTGAATAAATCGATAGATTTGGCCATTCAAAAATTGGTGGATAATTGCGAGCCTTCAAAAACAGTTGTCAGTGATCGTCAAAAAGCTTTGGCTCGAAAGATGACAGCTGCTCAGTCTGTAAACTCTGATTTTTTAATTCAATTGCTTAGAATGAGGCAATATGCTTTGTTTAAATATGTTTTTAGTCTTTATGTGAGATTGACTGAAGTGATTGTGACAGATGTGATTGATGATGTCGGCGGGAAAAGGCTTGCATTGATATGTAAGGCGATGCTCTTTGAAAAAAGCCGTTTTGCAACATTATTTTTGCTTGCACGTAGTGCAAGAACTGGTGAGCACGTGGTTGATCCGAATGAATTGAATCACACATTAAAGTATTTTGAAAAGATAAATAGAATCGAGGCTGAAAAGATCCTTGAATCTTGGCGCCAAAGTAACCAATCCTACTGGGCCGCTTAGATATAAGTTGCGAGATTTCTGAATTCAATGTGGGGATAGGTTGCTTGCAGCACACTTAGTTCTTGGGCTGTTATATGTTTTTTATCTGTTGAATAAATGATGACATTGAGATTAGGTGCGCTTTTAATGAGTGCTTCAAGACCTTGTCCTGAGAAAAGCTACGTTTGAGATCAATTGTTGGGTTGGAATAAAGACATCCTTCGCTTGTTTGAGTGACTCTTTGGATCAAGTTATAAGCATTGACGTTCATATTTGCGCCTGATCTTGGTGGATCAATTGGCCCATTGAGATAATATACTCTAAGCGATGGGTGAGCAAAGGCTCTGCAGACAAGGCGTAAGTTAATAGATTCATCACGAAGATAAGTGATGAGCATGGTCCAGTGGCCAAGGTCATTGTTTTCTAGGGGATGGGTGCCTAGAGCCCTGGGTATATAAGCGATGGCGTATGATTTGCGCTCTGTATTCCAATAGGCTGTTAGGAGTGGCAGGTCAGCTCTGCCTTGAGGGGTTGGTGTGGGTGTGATGAAGGTCATGTATTTCTCTCCTTATTTCAGGAGATCTTACACGAGGCTTTTCAGGCTGACAAGGAGCTTGTGTGATGTTTAATCAATTGAGAGATATCTTGAGATTGCTTTGGATGTTCTTGAATGGAATGGCGAGAGAGGATATCCAATAGTGATGAAAGATTGAGTAAAGCCACGGTTTTCTGCCAATTTTCAGGCAATTCAAGACCTGCCTCTTGTATGCCTTTGATGAAAGATTCTTGATAGCAATGAGGCATATGATGTGCATAACGTAACATATTCGCCACATCCCATAGAAAAGATCCGGCAAAGGCAAACTCCCAATCTAAAATGGCTGAGATTCTCCATGTATCGTCTATTCGATGGACTAAAATATTGGCAGGATCAAAGTCTCCATGGACCAATGTGGCATCAGATTCATTAGGGAAATAATCTGAGTGCTTTGCAAAGATATCTTGAAGCTTTTGAAGCATTGCATTACCAAGAGCTTTTTGTACGTTTTGATTACTTAGACAAGTATCAATATGACAGATAAGATCCTTGGGTTGAAAAGGTTTTGGGATATTGAAGTGCTCATCAAAAAAGCCGGCATGGGGAAATGAGAGTCGGCGAAACTCAGAGAGTATAGCGCCTACATCTACCATGATATTCTGCCAATTCGATTCAGGATAATTGAGGAGAAGGTCTCTTAGGGGAATGCCTTCCATAAATTTAGTTATTACATACAGATAAGTTGTCAAATCTTCAGTGTGATCACCGATATAGAAGACTTCTGGAATGGGAATGTCAAATTTCATGAAGCTTGCAATGTGCGCTTCGCGATAGGCGGCTTCTCTGTTTCTGAGATAGATGCGTAAATTATAGGTGCCACTCTTAAGAACGATTTTGATGTTCAGGTTAGCGCAACCTTGTGAGAGTACTTCATAGGATAGGAGAGGCACATTCGGAAAAGCTTTGGAAGCCATTGATGCAATGGTTTCAGGTTTGAGTTGAATCTGCTTGTCTGTCTTTTCCCAATTTGCTTTGAAAGTCATTTTACCTGAATAATGTTGAAATACCGTCACTCAGAGGACCCGCCCTCGGGCCTGTGGAGTCTCTGCGATGTATCATTAAGAATTTCATTTCAATAATTAGCTTAGGAGATTCCACGCCACCCCTTAAAGGGGGTGGCTCTGAATGACGATTCTCTGACTATCTCAATGCATAAGCAATGAGAAAATAGTTTGTTAAGTAGACTCAGTTTGCAAGCTGTGCTGCAACTTCCGCTGCAAAGTCTTTCTCTTCTTTTTCAATGCCTTCGCCGAGTTCAAAACGAGCAAAAGCTTTTAAGGTCACATCAGTGCCTAATTCTTTTGCCATTTTTGCAACAACGTCTTTAATGCGTGTTTCGCCATCGATCACGAAAACTTGCTCAAGCAAAACAACTTCTTCGTAATATTTGCGGATACGGCCTTCAACCATTTTTTCAATGATGGCTTCTGGTTTGCCAGATGCTTTTGCTTGTGCAACCAAAACGTCTTTTTCACGATCGAGATTTGCTGAATCAACAGAGGCAACATCAAGAGCTTCTGGACGTGCTGCTGCAATATGCATTGCAAGTTGGCGACCTAGTTGTTCAAGTTTGCTTGCATCACCTGCAGATTCAAGAGCAACAAGAACACCAATTTTACCAAGGCCATCCGCAATAGAATTGTGAATGTATGAAGTTACAACACCTTGTGAAACTTCAAAAAATTGTGTGCGGCGGATAGACATGTTTTCGCCGATTGTTGCAATCATTGAGGTGAGCTCTTCTGAAACAGCGTGTGACTTTCCTGGATAAGAAGCATTTGCAACACTTGTTGCATCAAATTTGTTTTGGGCAACAAGATCAGCGATTGTTTTGCTGAAGTTTTGGAATTGCTCATTTCTGGCAACGAAGTCTGTCTCTGAGTTAATTTCAGCAACTGCACCCACTTTACCATGAAGAGATGTCGCAACAAGACCTTCTGATGCAACGCGGCCAGCTTTTTTTGCAGCAGCAGCAAGCCCTTTTTTACGAAGCCAATCAACGGCTGCTTCAAGATCGCCAGCTGTTTCATTTAATGCTTTTTTGCAGTCCATCATGCCTGCGCCTGATCTTTCGCGTAGGTCTTTTACCATTTGTGCTGTAATTTCTGCCATTTTTTCCTCTTTCTTCACGTATATGGGAAGGCAAGTGCCTTCAAATTTCTATACCATTCATTGTTGAAATGAATGGTATAGGTTGTTTTGCTGAATTTGTCTGATTGAATCTCAGACTCGGTATTACTTCTTTGCTTTTGCTGCTTTTGGCTTATCAGCAGGTGCTGTTTTATTAGCTACCTTTTTTGCTGGTGCTTGCTCAGCTTCTACTGCTTCTGGTGCATCTTGTGCTTCAGCTTCTTGAGGTTCAGCAGCTTCTTTTTTAGGCTTGTCAGATTTTTTACCGAGCGATTTTGAGACTGATTTTTTAAGAGCCGCAAGATCTTCATTCATGTCTTTACCAGCACCAAGATCAACACCAGCAGATGTAAGTTCTGTTTGAATGCCAGAGAGAATTGTTTCGCAAGCAATGTCGAGGTAGAAGTCGATTGCTCTTGATGCATCGTCGTTTCCTGGGATTGGGTAATCAATACCGTCTGGATCAACGTTTGTATCAAGAACAGCAATCACTGGAATGCCGAGATTGTTTGCTTCTTGAATTGCAAGGGCTTCTTTTTTCACATCAAGAATAAAGAGAACATCAGGAAGACCTGCCATGTCTTTAATCCCGCCAAGTGATAGCTCGAGCTTGTCTCTAAGGCGGCAAAGGTTTACATATTCCTTCTTTACATAACCATGATCTGGCTTTGCAAGCTCTTCATTGAGTGTATTTAATCTTTTGATCGAGTTTGACACTGTTGGCCAGTTTGTCATCATACCACCTAACCAGCGATGATTTACATAGTACTGACCGCATTTTTTAGCGACTTCAGCTGTTTTTTCTTGTGCTTGTCTTTTTGTTGCAACGAAAAGAACACGACCGCCTTGTGATACGATTTTGTGCAGAACATCCAAAGCTTCTTTCATCAAAGGAACTGTTTTTTCAAGATTGATGATGTGGATGTTGTTACGAACGCCATAAATGTAATCAGACATTTTTGGGTTCCAACGGCGTTGGTGGTGGCCAAAGTGTACGCCTGCTTCCAATAGCTGACGCATTGTAAATTGTGGTATATTTGTCATTTCTGTCTCCTATAATACCGGTTAATCCTCCACGAGATCGTCACATTATGTGAACCGGAAAGGTTTCTCGTGTGTGAAGTGCTTCATTTATAATATGGTCGGAATGAAAATGCAAGTGAAAAAGTATTGATTTTATGAGGAACTGTTAATGGGTTTTGAAATGTCAAGAGTCGTTACTCAGAGGGCCCGTCCTCGGGCCCGTGGAGTCTTGGCAATTTTACAACAAGTATTGTATTTTGTTTTGAGATTTGAAGAGATTCCACGCCACACCTGAAGGGTGTGGCTCTGAATGACGTTGTTAGATTGTGTTGATGGTTTAGATTACGATTTCTAATAGCAATATGTTTCATGTCTTTCCATAAGCACCCCCACCTGGGGTTTGGATCATAAAAATGTCACCAGCTTCCATTTGAATGGTTTCGGTTGAGCCAAGTTCTCTCTTGATGCCTTTGATGGGTATGTGCCATGATTTGCCAAGAGCGCCATCACCACCTCCATGAAGGCCAAAGGGTTGTATCTTGCGATGATTCGAGAGAATTGAGGCTGTCATCGTTTCTAAGAAACGAATAGCGCGCTGTGTTCCATCGCCGCCATTGAATTTTCCCTTGCCACCTGTTCCTTTGACAATTTCAAAATGCTCAACGCGTACGGGATAGCGAAGTTCGAGCACTTCTGGGTCCGTGAGACGTGAGTTTGTCATATGGGTATGAACACCGCTTGTGCCTCTATGATTTGGCCCTGCGCCTGATCCGCCGCATAGGGTTTCGTAATATTGATAGGTTTCATTGCCATAGGTGAAGTTATTCATTGTCCCTTGCGCTGCTGCCAGCACACCTAAGGCGCCATAAAGGCAATTGGTGATCACTTGAGATGTTTCAACATTTCCTGCAACCACAGCCGCGGGATATGAGGGAGACAGCATAGAATGCTCAGGGATGATAATTTCAATTGGCTTTAAGCATCCTTCATTCATAGGGATATCTTCATCAACCAATGTTCTGAAAACATAAAGAACAGCGGCTCTGCAAATAGCTGAAGGGGCATTGAAGTTGTCTGTGAGCTGGGCGGAGGTGCCTGTAAAATCGATTTTTGCTTTATGATGCCTTTGATCGATTATGATTTTAACCTGAACCTGCGCGCCATTATCCATTTTGAGGCAGAAGGATCCGTCTTTGAGCTTCGAAATTGCATTACGAACATGCTCTTCTGCATTGTCTTGAACATATTTCATATAGGCTCTGACAACTTTTTCGCCATAATAATCAACCATTCGGAACAATTCTTGCACACCTTTTTCGTTAGCAGCCAATTGCGCTTTGATATCGCCGAGATTTTGAGTGAAGTTTCTGACAGGATATTTGCCTGTCTTAAAGAGTGTTTCAAGAGCTTCTAATTGTAAAATACCGTCTCTGACCAATAGGAAGTTATCAATCAGAACGCCTTCTTCATCGATGGATTGACTCATGGGCGGCATGGAGCCGGGTGTAAGGCCACCCACATCCGCATGGTGTCCGCGTGAGGCGACATAGAATATAATCTGCCCATCTGTGCGGTGGAAAACAGGCGTGACAATGGTGATGTCAGGCAAGTGCGTTCCGCCATTATAGGGATCGTTCAGCATAAAGGCATCGCCTGGTCTCATGGTATTGTGATTGCGTTCAATCACAGTTCTGACAGATTTGCCCATTGAGCCGAGATGAACAGGCATATGAGGGGCATTGGCAACGAGATTACCATCAGCATCAAAAATAGCGCAGGAGAAATCGAGCCTTTCTTTGATATTGACCGAATAGGCTGTGTTTTCGAGAACAACACCCATCTGTTCTGCAATGGACATATAGAGATTGTTGAAAATTTCGAGCATGATTGGATCTGCTTGTTCGGTACCAATCTTTTTTTCAGCACGATCGTGCATTTTTTCAAGGATAAGGTGATTTTTTGCACTAACACTCGCATTCCAGCCTGATTCAACGATGGTTGTTGCGCCATTTTCTGCAATGAGAGCGGGGCCTTTGATGATGTGGCCGGGTCTCAGATCTCCTCTTTTGTAGAGATGTGCTTTTTTCCAGTCACCCAATTCATAAAGCGATGCATCAGCAAAGGAATGGGCAGATGCATTTTCATAAGGAAAGCTTGTCTCAGCAATGCTTGCAGAGGTTGAGATGACTTCAGTTGAGAGTGAATCAATAACGATGTTTTTGCCTTGCATCGTAAAGCCATACCGCTCTTTATATCTTTCCTCAAATTGCGTAAGGAATGATTTGTAATCGGTGTCATAGGCAATTTCAAGCGCTGTGTCTGTTCCATCATATTTCACATGGACTTTTCGTAAAGTGCGAATCTCTGATTTACCTTCGCCCTGGCTTTTAAGATCATCACGGCTTTGGGCTTCATGCTTTTCGAATTCAGTTGATAGATTTTGGAGGCTTTCTTTGGTGAGTCTTTCTTCAATTGTTTTTTCCTTGATGATTGATACGTCTGCAAGGCCCATGCCGTAGGCGGATAAATAGCCCGCAAGTGGATGGATATGAACTTTTTCAATACCAAGCGCTTCTGCAACAAGGCAAGCATGTTGTCCGCCAGCGCCCCCAAAGCAACTGAGAGTATAGCTTTTGACATCATAGCCACGTTGAACAGAAATTTTTTTGATGGCGTTTGCCATATTTTCAACAGCAATTTTCAGAAATCCTTCAGCAATTTCTTCAGGCTTCATGTGCCTTCCTAGGTTTTGTTCAACCTCTTTTGCCAAGAGGTTGAATTTTTCTTTGACAATATCTGCATCAAGGGGCTCATTGGCTCCATGTCCAAAGATAGAAGGGAATAGATCCGGCCTGATTTTGCCAACCATCAGGTTACAGTCAGTAATGGTGAGAGGGCCGCCTCTGCGATAGCAAGCAGGCCCTGGCACTGCGCCAGCTGATTCAGGGCCAACGCGCATTTTTTGGCCATCAAATGTACAGATAGAGCCGCCGCCTGCAGCAACAGTGTGAATGCGCATCATGGGAGCGCGCATCCGAACGCCTGCAACAACAGTTTCAAAAGATCTTTCATAGCCTTCAATATCAGCATTGTAATGCGCTACGTCTGTTGAGGTTCCGCCCATGTCGAAGGTGACAATTTTCCGAATATCTTCGATCTCTGTTGTTTTGACAGCCCCAACAATGCCGCCTGCAGGACCAGAGAGAATCGCATCTTTTCCTTTGAAAATATCAGCATGGATGAGACCGCCGCCTGATTGCATGAAGAGAAGTCTTGTCTTTGTGCCAAGTTCTGATGCGACAGAATCAACGTAGCGGCGCAGAATAGGGGTGAGGTAAGCATCCACAACAGTTGTATCGCCCCGGCCTACATATTTGATGAGCGGACTCACCTCGTGGCTGAGTGAGATTTGTGTAAAGCCGATGTCTTTTGCAATGGCGCCAGCGCGCTTTTCGTGTTCGTGGTAGCGATATCCATGCAGGAAAACAATGGCAACAGACCTGATACCTGAATTATAAAAGGTTTGGAGTTCTGATCTGAGGTGTTTTTCATCAAGCTCTTGAACAATAGAGCCTTTCACGTCTACGCGTTCATTGGCTTCAAGAATTGATTCGTACAGAAGCTCAGGCAAAATAATGTGTCTGGCAAAGATTTGTGGACGGGCTTGATAGCCGATGCGGAGCTGGTCTCTGAACCCCTTTGTGGTGACCAGAAGGGTGCGATCTCCTTTACGTTCAAGAAGCGCGTTTGTTGCAACGGTTGTCCCCATTTTGACGCAATCAATCAGGCCAGAAGGGATGGGGTCTTGTGGCGCAATGCCAAGGAGGGATTTAATGCCATAGACAGCAGCGTCTTTATATTGTTCTGGATTCACGGAGAGGAATTTGGCTGTGACAATTTTTCCTTGAGGGGATTGTCCTACGATATCTGTAAATGTGCCGCCTCGATCTACCCAAAATTGCCATAAAGTCATTGCTACCCTCATTTATTATCAATGGATACAGTATAGGAGTCTATTCACAAAAGATCTGTAAAGATAATGATTAAAATCATGATTGAATGTATCATTTTTGTACTGTAGAATAATTCAAATTTTAATGATGGAGTATTCTCTATGTCTGACGTCGTAATTTCTTGCTTACAAACACATAATCCTTTAGCTGCACAAGAGCAGCTTATTGATTTTGATAATGATTCATTAAATACTTTCCATGGGTTTCGTGTTACCCAAGAGCTTGTGAATCATATGCAGAAAAAAGTGTTAGATAGCCGAATACATCGATATAAATTTCCCTTTCATTCAACAATTTGGGAAAATATATTTAAATATCTGGCTGCTAAAGATATTTTTCGTTTTGTTATTGCAACGCCTCGGTGGTGTCGTTCATGTAATTTAAATGCACTGAGAAACAAATATGTTTTTTTTGCTTTATCTCCTTATGACGATAGGTCTCTTTCTGTCAGTAATTTTATAGAGATATTGAAGGCTTTGCCTGCTAATGCCAAAGTTAAAACGATAACTGTTGAATCAGTCGAGCAGCAGCATCCCTCTCCTCGGGTGACAGCATATGAGGGTCTTCAATTGACTGAAATTATACTCTTGAGTGAAAAAGGAGTAAGTGTCACCTCTTATGATAAAATTCTTACCTCATCTGTAACTTTTAAAGCTGCGCTCGGTGAAAGACAAGGTTGGTTGGCCAGGCTTCAAAGGCTAGATATGTCTAGCGCGAATTTGAAGTTGACTGATGTGAGGGATATATTAAATCTATGTGTTCAATTATCTGACTTTAAGATAGGTTTTAAAGACGCAGGTGTATATCCTTTGTCTCCCATGGTTTCTCTGGATAATCATCCAAATCTTGAGCGTCTTGATTTAAGTGATTCTGAGATGTCATCTAAAGATTTACAATCTCTGCTGGAAAAGACTTTCAACCTGAGAGTTCTCATCTTAAAAAACTTTAAGATGGTTGACGAAGGTACAATGCAATTTGTTCCAGAGGCTTTGAGACATCTTCAAAAGATGATATTACAACGTGCTAATTTCACAGGGAAAAATATTCATACTCTTCTGATGGCAGGGCCTCATGTGAATGAGGTTGATTTGTCCTGTCAGACTTTTGAAGAAGATCATTATGAAGGTGCTCAAGTTAAGAGTCGGTTCCAGTATAATACTAGGCTACACGATAGTCTTTCTGGGCTTCCTGAGCAATCTCTTTTATCTCTTAGGATGGTTCATGTGTCATCATTTTTCTTTGCAGCTGACGAGACCATCCTTTCACCTAAAATAATAATGAATACTCCTTTATTTTTCACTAGTAAATGGCGTGAGAACTTTGTAAGTCAACGCTCACTTACACTTAAAGACCTGCGGACATTTTTAAAAGCGGCTCCAAATTTACATCCGAATGTTCAAGCTTTATTTGAGGATCAAATAGCCGTACAGCAGGAAGTTTTTGATCGTTTTAAAACAGATAAGTGGAAATTAACAAGGCCGAAGCGAATTGAGGTGCCTTATATTGCAAGAACGCCTGATAAGAGTGATTGCCGTCAAGAGCTTATTGACAAACTCTTTCCAGAAAAAAGGTCAAAGCCATCTCCATCTCCAGCCCCTTCTATAAACAAACACAGTATACGTGATCGTCAAGAGCTTATTGAAAAGTTCTTACAAGAAAAAGTCACAAATCAAGAACTAGAATGAAAAGAGCTGTAAAGAAAAGCAAGAAATGGAACTAATGGTTGTCATAGATAATTTTATCGGTTTTCATCGATGCGAGCGTTTCAGTAGGCTGCAAAACTCATAATACGAGAGAAGTAATGATCAGCTCCCGTCATTCAGAGTCGCCGCTAGGCGACGTGGAATCTCATTAATCAGCAATTTAGTGCAATCTCTATTGAGGGATTCTAGAGACTCCACGGGCCCTTACGTCTTCGCCAAGGCTACGACGAGGGGCCCTCTGAGTGACGGTATGTGATTCTCACAGTAATCTCGTTTTTTGTCTATGGGCTTTTTTTATCTTTGTCTTGGAAAAGAACAAAAATATAGTTTGCGATCTCAACTATTCGTTTTTATATTTGACAGGGTTGGATAATTTTTAGAGAAAGAATTTTTATAAAATATTGATTTTATTGAATTTATATCGTGGCACGCTTCATGCATTTAGAAGGGAGAGGTGTTTATGGTGATATCTCTGTCGAGTTAAAAACCAAGGAATAACAATAAAGTTCAATATTACTCCGACAGTGTAACATAGTCGAATTTTGAATATCAAGCCGCGTATTTAACTAAAGGGGCTTCGAACAAAGCAGAGATAACTTTAGGTGATTTTTGAAGAGTTTTCATCTCTGTATATACTG
>JAGPBS010000050.1 GCA_018063245.1 Alphaproteobacteria bacterium
GTGTAATTTTATTTGCATTTGCGTATCCTCTGATGACTAAATAATTTATACCTAATAGCACATTACAAGAGTCTTGGCAATCATCCGTTACTATACACCTTCGCGGGGGTGACAAGAGATGGTTGCGGAGGTGACAAGATAAAAGTCGGAGTGACAAGAGTAAACCCTTGAAAAAATCATTTGTACCTTTTTGAAAAGTTTTACTTGCGTAATTGTTAATGATGAGGCACCTTATTCTTAGTTCAAGATGAAAGAATAAGAACAAAACTTGAAAACTCACCTTCTGAAATGAAATATATAGTCAATATATTTCATTTCTTTTTTAAGTCGCTCAATTTCTTTCCCTTGACGTTGTTATCAGTCGAGCCCTTTGGCGATATGCCATCGGTCTCATTAACCCTTAAGGAGTTTTGAATGTCGAATGAACTCATGTTTATTTTAGGTTGCGGCAGTTTGGCACTTCTCTATGGCTTGTTTACAACAAGACAAGTTATGGCAGCAAGTACCGGAACAGCCCAGATGCAAAGCATTGCAGCCGCCGTTCAAGAAGGGGCGAAAGCTTACCTGAACAGACAATATACAACAATTGCAATTGTTGGTCTGATCATTGGTTTGGCTTTAGCTTTTATTCTTGGTATCCATGTTGCAATTGGTTTTGCAATTGGTGCAGTTTTATCAGGCGCTGCAGGTTACATTGGTATGAATGTTTCAGTTAGAGCAAACGTTAGAACAGCAGAAGCTGCAAGATCTGGTCTTGCACAAGCGCTTGAAATTGCTTTTAAATCAGGTGCCATTACAGGGATGCTTGTGGTTGGTCTTGGTCTTTTAGGTGTTGCAAGCTACTATGCTTACCTCGTTTCAACAGGTCTTGATACAAGATCAATTCTTGAAGCATTGGTTGCTCTTAGCTTTGGTGCTTCTTTGATCTCAATCTTCGCTAGATTGGGCGGCGGTATCTTTACAAAAGGTGCAGACGTTGGTGCTGATCTTGTTGGTAAAGTTGAAGCTGGAATTCCGGAAGATGACCCAAGAAATGCAGCTGTGATCGCTGATAACGTTGGTGACAACGTTGGTGACTGTGCAGGTATGGCAGCAGATCTTTTTGAAACATATGCTGTAACAATTGTTGCAACAATGTTGCTTGGCGCTATTTTCTTCACAGATGCAGCTCTTCGCTCAACCATGATGCTTTATCCTTTGCTTATTGGTGCTGTTTGCATTATTGGTTCTATCATTGGAACTTACTTTGTAAAACTCGGTTCAACAGAAAACATCATGGGCGCTTTGTATAAAGGCTTTACAGTGAGTGTGATTATTTCTGGTATCCTCATTGTTGCAGCAACTCATCACCTTTTTGGTCTTGATGCTGTTGTGGCAACTGTTGCAAATAAGACAATCACAGGGATGAATTTGATCTATTGTGGTGCCGTTGGTCTTGGTGTAACAGGTTCATTAATTTGGATCACAGAATATTACACATCAACAGCCTATCGCCCAGTTCGCTCAATTGCGCGCTCTTCTGAAACAGGTCATGGAACAAATATCATCCAAGGTCTTGCAATTTCATTAGAAGCAACAGCGATTCCAGTGATTATCATCTGTGCAGGTATTATCTTGGCTTATCACCAAGCTGGCCTTTATGGTATTGGGATTTCTGCAACAACAATGCTCGCTCTCGCTGGTATGGTTGTAGCGCTCGATGCTTATGGTCCAGTGACAGATAATGCTGGTGGTATTGCTGAAATGGCAAATCTCCCTGAATCTGTCCGCGTGACAACCGATGCACTTGATGCTGTTGGTAACACAACAAAGGCAGTGACAAAGGGGTATGCAATTGGATCAGCAGGTCTTGCTGCATTGGTTCTTTTTGCAGCTTACATTGAAGATCTTGGTTATTATTTCCCAAGCATTCATGTGAATTTTGATCTGCAGAATCCATATGTTGTTGTTGGTCTTTTAATGGGTGGATTATTGCCATATTTGTTTGCATCTATGGGCATGACATCAGTTGGAAGGGCATCAGCTTCAGTTGTGATTGAAGTGAGACGTCAATTCCGCGAAATCAAAGGCATTATGGAAGGCACAGCAAAGCCAGAATATGGTAAAGCAGTTGATATTCTGACAAAAGCGGCGATCCGTGAAATGATCATGCCATCGCTCTTGCCAGTTGTTGCACCGATTGCTTTGTTCTTTATCATCAATGCGATTGCAGGTAAAACAGAGGCCTTCATCGCTTTAGGAGCAATGCTCTTAGGGACAATTGTGACAGGTATCTTTGTGGCTCTTTCAATGACATCAGGTGGTGGTGCATGGGATAATGCGAAGAAGTATATTGAAGAAGGCAATTACGGTGGTAAAGGGTCTGAGGCTCATAAAGCTGCTGTAACAGGTGATACTGTTGGCGATCCTTACAAGGATACAGCAGGTCCTGCAATCAATCCGATGATTAAAATCATCAATATTGTTGCAATTCTTCTGCTTGCGATGCTTGCGAAAACATCTATCTAGTTTTTGCAATGATTGCTCAAAATCCCCCTTTATCCGGAGGGGGGTTTTTTATTGAAAAGAGAAGCTTTTTTGTGTTAATGTTTGTTAATAAATTTTATAATCTTTGAGACCGATGTGTAATAACCTCAATCGTCACTCAGAGGACTCCTTGCGTCGTAGCCTCGGCGAAGACGGAAGAGCCCGTGGAGTCTCTGCAATCTCTCAAAAAGAATTGTACTCATTTGTTGATTGTCTGAGATTCCACGTCGCCTCTTACTGAGGCGACTTTGAATGACGATTCTTAAAATTTTTAATTATATTCTATGATGCAGCGATCATTTTCAGGATTCTTAATGTGAAAGGCTATTTTTATGACACTTGTTCAATTTCAAGAGGCCCAAACTCTCAAGGAAAATCAAAAACTTTACTATTTTCCAGATTCTATTTTAGAAGAATTTCATGCCTTTAAGGTGACGGATGAAACAACGAATATATTAGAGCGAAAGAAAGACCAGAGCGATTATCTAGGATTGTTTTCTTGCTTTGATGAGAGGGCTTGGAAAAATCTTCTGCTCTATTTGAATCCACGTGATGTTTTTAAAATGGTCGTGACAACCCGAAATATGAATGGTTTGTATTCAATCAATCAACTCAGGAATTGGTTTGTCTATATACGTGCTAATCGTGCGCGTCTGCCGGAACATCCATTACCTCGGTATGGACAACGAACTGCTCACAGTGCACTTCAAACAAATTTCATTAATTTTTCCAGTATGAATAGACAAACTCAGACTTTTCAAACGGGATCTCCAGAACTTAAGCTTCCTTTGTTAACTTTGTTTGATGCAGGCCATAGGGACTTAACCGTGATTACGACTTTTCAACAGTCTGTTGCTGGAGGATTAGCGGCAGTTTGTTATGATCCTCAGCTTGCAAATGGATCAGTAGATTTGCTTGGTGGTGGAAGAGGTCATCGAGCCATGAATCCTGTACCAGATTTAAACGCGTTAGTCAGGCTCGCATTGAGTTGTACGATGGTCGATCGAAATGTGTTAGAGCTTTATATACAAAAACTCCCTTACATAAGGTATTTGGGCTTGACTGAGTGTGTTTTTGATGAGTCATGGGGCGGTTTTTGGGATGATCAGACAACATGGAAACAGGCAGGTTTTTCAGCAGGAATATCCATTGACAGTCTTGAATCGCTCAATTTAGCCTACTCAAAAATTCATCCATTTGCTCTCTTAACTTTTTTGCAAGTGACAAGAAATCTTGAACAACTTGAAATTTCAGGTATTGAGGAATTAGCTCATATGGATTTTGCTCCTTTCAGTAAAATTTCACTTCCTAACCTTATAACTCTTGTGAACAAAATGGGCTTGTTGTGGTCTTTGTCTCATTTAAGATCTCTCTTAGAGATTGCGCCAAATTTAACAGCATTAAATGTCTCATCGTCCAAAGTGCAGGAAGGGTCTTTCAAAGATTTTGTCCTACAGTTTACCCAAGCGATTGAACAATGGCCCTATTACTTTCCTGAAATGTCTAAGCTTGATATATCTGAATCACCGATTACATGGTCTGATTTGGCAGTTTTGTTCAGGATGATGCCCAATTTAACAGAGCTTGATATTCGCAAATGTAAGGAGCTATCTAAGAGTCATGAGTCAGTTGTTTTAAGGCCGATGGAAAAATTAAAGACACTACACTTTACAACTGCAGGCATGGATGCCTTTGCCATTTTTGCACTAAAGGCTTTATTGGATAAAGCCCCAAATCTGCAGTATTTTCCTTTAGATTTTGACTTTAAATACAGAGAAGAATTAGGAGATGATCCTTTTGAGGAGGATATATCAAACTTTTGCTTCTTGGCTGTAAGAGGTTACAAAATCATTCAAGACGCATTAGAGGCGTATATGGATCGAGTGCCTGAAAGAAGAAAGATGATTAAAAAAGAATTGAAGTCTCAAATTGAAGCCCTTAAACGGCTTGAGGATATTGATAAAAACCTTCAGAAGCGAAACCTTGAAGATGGGGATGAGCCATCATCAAAGCGGGTTGCATTTTCGGATCATGGAAAGAGATGATTGAATTGTGAGTCTGTTTATCGTATCTGTTGCAATGACGATAAGACCCTAAAACAAGTTCAAATTGATCCACCTCCAGTTCAAGATGAATGTGTTGAAGAATTTGTGATATCAATCAGGAGGCCTTGTTTAAAAGCCTCCTGATTGTTTTTTTTAGAGATGTTTATTTTTTGTGCATGGATTCAATGCAATGTTCAACATATATAGCTCCATCTGTGCAATTTCAGGTGGTTCAACTTCAAATTTATTATCATTCAGATAAAGTTGTGACAGATTTTTTAAATTCACAAACACCGGTGGTAGAGAGGTAAGCTGATTACCCCATGCTGTGAGCGTTATTAAACTCTTTAATCCATCAATGTTAGCAGGAAGCCGAGTGAGCTGATTACCGCCTATATGTAATGAGACCAAATGTTCGAGAGTAAAAAGCTCTTCAGGGATATCAGTTAATTCATTCTCAGCAATATAGAGTTTTTGTAGATTAGGTAGCATTGTTATATCAGGTGAGATTTCTTTTAAGCGATTCTTCATCATATAAAATTCTTTTAGGTTTGGTAGATCTTGTGTCATTGGAGGCAAATGAGAGATGATGTTATCATTCACGCTGATTTTTGTGAGCGTGCTCAGTGTGAAAAGACCAGACGGCAGAGAAGACAGCCTATTGTTCATGACACTGAAAGATGTAATTCTTTTAAAATAAATAACCTCAGGAGGTAAGAAAGTGAGTTCTTTGGTATCCCAATTGAATTTTGTTGTCTCAAGATTTTTCAAGATTGCATGTCGACAGTCACAATAAGCGCTATAAGCAGATACGATTGTTTTTGGTGTTTCTTCAGTCTTTAAAGAGTCATTTGCAGCGAGAACGGAGTTTCTGAAATCCATAATGTGCTTGTCAAAATCATTTTGACTTTTAAAAAAGTCTCTGGAAAGATCTTGTTTGATTTGATCAGGAGATCTCTTTGTTTCGCTCACAAGAAGATTGATAACGTCATTAGGTGTTGTCAATGATAAAAGCTGGTCGCGAGCCCTTACAGCACGTTCAAAAATTGAGATGGCGTTTTCTTGGGTGGGAAAAGCTTCATCATTCTGTCTTTTGATTTTTGGATTTTCAATTTGAAGAGATGCTTGTGAAGCTAAATTTCTGTTCTTAATGGGTTGGGTAGAAGCTGGATTTGTTACGGTTAGATCTGACATGCGTGACTCCTTTTTATAGTTGGTATGGAGGAATATATGTTAAAAATAAAACTTGTCAAGATGATATTAATATTTATACAGGTGTATTTTGAGTGAGTATTCTTTTATGGAAGTATTCAATTCCATGATGATTAGACAAGAAGCCAGAATAAAGTTACTGCTCTATAAGGGTTTTGTTATAAAAATCAATTGTTTGCTTAGCTATGGTATCAGCTGTAAAGCCATTGAGGATGAGTTCACGTGATGCTTTTGCCATTTCTTGAATAGGTGCTTGCTCTTCAATAAATAATTTCATAGCTATTTTAAGAGCTTGAATGTTAGCAAAAGGAACTTTGAATCCGTTTACGTTGTTGTGAACCATTGACCTGCAGCCTGGCACATCACTTGCGATGATGGGGCGTCCACAACTGTTTGATTCTAAAAGTGATTTAGGGAGCCCCTCTCTTTTAGACATTAAGATTGATACATGGGCTTTTTTAAGAATTTCGCGCACATCAGATTGGTGGCCAAGCCATAAGATGCCAGGTAACTTAGCCCATTGTTTCAAGGTTTCTGGAGAGTAGCTTGTCGGGTTTTCAGGGTCAGGGTCACCAACGAGCCAGAGTTCAGATTTATAACCATCAGCCCATAAATGTTGATGAGCTTCAACGCATTGTTCGATACCTTTATCTTTGAGCATTCTTGCGATTGTGCAAAATTTGATGCCTTCTTTGAGTGGAGGTAGAGGTGAGGGCTGAAAATGCTTTTCATCAACGCCCGATCCTCGAATCAGAGCAGCAAATTCAGGATTGAATATTTTTTTGAAACGGAGTTCGTTAAAATCATCATCATTCTGGAAAATATAAAAACTATTTGGGCGCTTTAATCCGAATTTTAGAATCGGAATTGCGAACATTCGGATGAATTGATGAATTAATTTTTTGCTTGTGAAGAGGGTTCCAAGACCAGTGAATGAATAGATTTTTTTGATGTTGTTAAATTTTGTGTATTGGCAGGCAAGCAGAGCGCCAATTAAGATGGGCTTCATGGCAATGTAATTGATGATGTCAGGCTGAACAATAGAGATAATTGTTGCAATCTCATGTTGATTTTTATAGATGGTTCTTGGTGATAAGTCGCTTCTTTCCCAGTTCAAAGCGTGAGGAATGAAGCCTTTTTCTCGGATGCGTTCTTCGTGTTTGTCAATTTTACATGCAACATGAACTTCAAAGCCCTGTTTTAAAGCAAGTTCTGCAATAGGGAGTCGATGTGAATAGAAGTACCAATCTTCTGTGACAATAAAGAGTAGTTTTTTCTTGGATTGGTTTGTCATGTTAATCCTGTGTATCGTAATAGATGAATCTTTTTCTAATATAGCAATTGTTTTTTGTTCTTTCTAGTATTTAATTTATATGATAATCATTTATCATATATGAATATTGTAAATGAAAAATGGTTATCTTTTAACCCTTTATTGGTAATATAGCAATAGAATAAATGCAGCATAAGAACAAAAGGGGTACTGGCGATTCTGCAGGATTTGAAATCACATTTGAAAGCCTGGTGGGAGGGGGATGTTATTTTGCGGGATGCAAAAAAATCCGTTCACCCTGCATTTGTCTCCCAAAGTGCTGTTATTCCTCACATTACAAAAGAAGAAAAGAGCCTGAAAGCTCTAGAGAACTCTCCTTCTAACATAATGAAAAATGGTAAACCCTTGTGGTCTGCAACGAGAGTAGAGGTTTGCCAATTTCTTTGGGGAGATGGCTTAATCGGGCCAGGTGATATGAATTTTCTTGAAGGGCTTGTGAAGCCCTTTGCATTGAATCCTGCCATGTCAGTATTAGATCTTTCACCCGGTCTGGGAGCTCTTACAAGGCATATGGTTGATGAGTATGGTGTATGGGTCACGGGATATGATAATTCTGAATTTTTAGCTGCAGTCGGCAATTCTCTATCCGTTAAGCTTGGATATGAAAAGCAAGCAAAAATCTCTTACATGAATTATGAGAATATGAAATTCGAAAAAAAATACGACTGTGTTTTTTGTAAAGAAAGATTTTTCCTTGTCATGGATAAAATGCTTCTTTTTGATCAAATTGAGAGTGTAATTAAGGAGGATGGGCAATTTTTGTTCATTGATTTCCTTGTGGTTGATGGTGAATATAACAAAGAAGCCATTTCAGAATGGGAGAAAGGAGAGCCTTTTCCACCTACTTTGTCAACCTTACGTGAAACATTACATGAATTAACGCAGAGAAATTTTGACATTCGTATCACGCTTGATTTAACAAAGGATTATGAGAAGATGATTAAGGCGCAAGTGAGTTCTTTTTTAATGTATTTACAAACGGTTACAATGGAGGATGAAACAAAAGATATTGTTTCATTTGAGCTTGATCTTTGGATGAGAAGGCTGAAAGCAATATCAGATGGGTTAAAAGTGTATAAATTCCACGTTCTGAAGCGACATATATGAGATGTTTTTATAAAAAATCAAAAAAGATGAAATAAGGCTTGACAAAATAAGTGCACTGATGCAGAATTCATACAAATTTATTAGATAGGTGGAAAAAATGAAAGTATCAAATTCACTCAAAACCCTTAAATTAAGGCATAGAGAGTGCAAACTCATTAGACGTCGTGGACGTGTATATATTATCAATAAAAAGAACCCACGCTTTAAAGCGCGTCAAGGTTAATATTGATTTTACTGAGAAAATTCAAGCGCCTTACTGGCGCTTTTCTTTTATCTGGTGTTTGGTATAATAGGTATAATCCTCAAAACATAAGGAAAAAAGATGGCTGAAAAAATCATCTTAGGAAAAATTGTTGGTGTGCATGGCATTCGCGGCTTAGTTAAAATTAAATATTTTACTGAGACACCTGAGGCTTTGACTTCTTATGGACCTCTCACAGATAAAACAGGAAAAACGATTTTTAAGGTTGTGCCTAAGGGATTGAATAAGGGTAATATTTTAGCTGAGGTCAATGGGATTACAGATAGAAATCAAGCGGAACTCTTAATTCGCCAAGACTTATATGTTGATGGTGCGCTTTTACCTGAGGCTGACGAGGATGAATTTTACTATCGTGATTTGATAGGATTAACCGTTAAGAATCCGCAAGGTAAGCTTATTGGGCACATAAAGGATGTGTGCAATTTTGGCGCAGGTGATTTGCTGGATATTGAATTTGAAAATGGGAAGACCGAATTTATTTCCTTTCAACGAGAATATGTTGTTTCAATTGATTTAGATACCAAGGAAATAGTTGTAGAATTGCCGATAATGCTTGAAGAAACTGCCGAGGAGCGAAAGTTTCATGAGGATAGAGATGAGTGATTCACCTGAACAATCGCCGTGGCGAGCCCGTATTTTGACTTTGTTTCCAGAGATGTTTCCTGGTCCTTTGAGTTTGAGTCTTTCAGGAAAAGCGCTCGAAAAAGGAATTTGGGACTGTGAGGCAATTCAGATTCGTGATTTTGCTGAAGACAAGCATAAGACGGTTGATGATATCCCTTATGGTGGTGGTCCAGGGATGGTTTTAAAACCTGATGTGCTTCATAGAGCAATACTATCTGCAGCAGAAGGGCAAAAAGGTGCTGATTATCCCATTTATTATCTTTCGCCAAGGGGACGTGTTTTAGACCAAGCCTTTGTGAAGGAATTGAGCCAGAAGAAAGGCATAACACTTTTATGTGGTCGCTATGAAGGCATTGATGAGCGTGTCTTAGAGCATCATCAAATTGAAGAATTGAGCATTGGTGATTATGTGCTTTCTGGCGGTGAAGTGGCAGCGCTTGTTGTGCTTGATTCAGTTGTTAGATTATTGCCCGGAGTTATGGGAAATGTTGATACAGCGGGATCTGAGAGTTTTGAGGATGGTTTGTTAGAATATCCACATTATACAAGGCCTGCTGAATGGATGGGCCGAGAAGTTCCTGATGTTTTAAAGTCGGGGCATCATGCTGATATCGAAAAATGGCGTAAAGAAATGTCTTTGATGCTCACAAAAGATCGGAGAGAGGATCTATTTCTGCGTTATTTAGAAAAAAATGGTAAAAAAACTGATTTTTCTTAAAAAAATGGTTGGAACTTTCTCTAAGTTAGTGTAAGTTATTCGGATCATTCTAAATAAAGTCGCATTTGAGTTGACGGGTTTTTTGAATGAAACTCTATGTAGAATGATTAATTGAAACAAACTGATAAGATAATATTGAGGTGTTAAAATGAATATAATGGATCTCGTTCAAAAACAAGAAATAGACAGAGTTCTAGAGATGAGACCTGTTCCTGACTTTTCTCCAGGAGATACGGTTAAAGTGAATTTGAAGATTGTTGAAGGTACACGTGAGCGTATCCAGACTTTTGAAGGTCTTTGCATTGCACGTACAAATAATGGCGTTAGCTCTTCATTTACTTTAAGAAAAGTAAGCTATGGTGAAGGTGTTGAACGTATTTTCCCACTTTATAGTCCGAAAATTACAGAAATCACAGTTGTCCGTTATGGTAAAGTTCGCAGAGCGAAATTGTACTATCAACGTGATCTTTCAGGTAAATCAGCTCGTATTACAGAAAGAACAACAGGTCATGGCATGGCTGAATTGCGTGCGAGAAGAAAAAAGCCAGGTGCATCATCTCCTGCAGCAAGCTAAGCTTTCTAGTATAGAAATTAGAAATCCCCATTTTTAGTCAGAAAGTGGGGATTTTTTATGGGCAATAATACGAAAAGAGGCTTATAGCTTAGAAGGTGTTGTGATAATTATGATGCATCACTTTTCATGAACGGCTTTTAGATAAGAGAGAAGGGGGAAAAGACCCGCACAAAGGGCAATCGTAAAGCCCATTGATCCTTCCTTATAACCTTTACGTCTAAAAAAGCATTTATAAAAGCGTGAGAAAAAGCGGAAGAAATTCTTCCGGAAAGTTTCTGAATCTCCGTTGATGAAGTTTGGATCATCTCTCAGGTCTTTTGCACGTGCTGTGGAATAATTGTTTAAGCGTTTGAACATGTCTGTAAGATCGCGATCGACATAATGTGGCATAGCATGTTTGAGTCGTGTGCCTTTCGTTCCTTGAAAAGTAACTCTCGGGTGAACGCGTTGAGGGCCCCAATGTTTCATCCCATTTTTGAACAAACGTGCGACAACGGATGTTCCAAATGAGGCTCCCCATCCATAGCGAACCAATCGATTCCCGATATAATTATCTATTGAAATCAAGTGATAATCTGAAGAAGTTGATGTGATAGTTGAGCGAATTTCCTGAGCCAAATCTGATGGGACAACTTCATCGGCATCGACTTCAAGACACCAGTCGCAGGTTGCTTCTTTGATCGCTAAATTGCGGCGTGTTCCTTCTAATTCATAAGCGCCTTCAATGATTTTGGCTCCAAACTTTTGAGCGATTTCTTTCGAGCGGTCGGTTGATCGATCGAGAATGATGATAATTTCATCTGCAAATGTGAGATTGTTCAAGCAAGATTCAAGTCTGTTTTCTTCATTATGAATGCACATAAGAATAGAGAGACTTGGTGGTTTTTTTTGGGGTTTATTCATAGAATTCAACTTTGTTTATGGTTGGTATTAATTATGTCTAACATGATGGATTCCATAAGAAAAGTAAAGTAAAATTGATATCTGTTTTATCTTGATTTTTGAATTTGCTTATGTCATACATGTATTCTGATGATAACAAATAGGAAATGATTTCAATGATTAATCTCTCTAATTTAAAGTTTTATATTCTTCTTTTTTGTCAAATTTTCTTTTTGACATTTATTTATTCAACAGAGGCTTCTGCGGCCGATAAAACAAAATTTACCTTGGTTCATGTGAATGATATGGATAAGGTTGAGCCCTATAAAGACAGAGGCGGCGTTGCGAAACTAGCTGCTGTTTTAAAGAAAGAGCGTAGTGATAACAAAACTGTGATTTTCACAATGGGTGGGGATACAATTTCACCGTCAATCTTATCAACACTTGATCATGGAAAACATATGATTGATCTGTATCATGAGTTGAAACTTGATTATATGACGCTCGGTAATCATGAGTTTGACTTTGGTCCAGATATTGCTAAAAAATGGATTGCTCAAGCCAAGTTTCCGATTTTGTCTTCAAATGTATATGAAACGGATCATAAAAGAATTGCGGGGACAGTACCTTCTGCCATTCGTGAAATTGATGGATTCAAAATTGGCTTTATTGGTTTAACAACACCAGAAACAAAATTTGTGTCTGCGCCTGGTTATGTAACCTTTGATCCAGTTGTGGAATCTGCTCGTGACGCCATCAAGGAGCTCAAAGAACAAGGTGCTGATTTTATTGTTGCTTTATGTCACCTTGGAGTTGTTGAAGATATGGCTTTAATGAAAGCCAATCTGGGTATTGATTTTATTTTGGGCGGACATGATGAAGTGCTTTTAACCTTCTACGATTCAGTGACAGGTCTTATGATTTCAAAATCTCAGGCCGAATATATCTCAGTTGTTGATATTGAGCTTGAAAGAAAAGATTTTCATGGTGTTAAGGAGGTTGAATGGACTCCTCATTTCCGTGTTGTAGATAGTCAAGACGTTACGCCAGATCCTGAAATGAAAGAAAAAATTGCATCTTTAACCAAAGAAATGCATGCAAAGTTTGATGTACCAATTGGTAAAACACTCACTGAACTTGATAGTAGAAGAGCAAAAGTTCGTGAATCAGAAACAGCTCTCGGTAATTTAATTGCAGATAGCTTCCGTGATAAATATCAAGGGGATGTTGCGATTGTCAATGGTGGTGGTCTGAGAGGAAATAAAGTCTATGAGCCGGATACAGAGCTAACAATGCGTGACATTTATACTGAGCTTCCTTTCGGAAAACACATTGCTGTTGTTGAACTGAGCGGGAAAGAGCTTCGCCGTGCAATCGAAGTTGGTCTTGCATCAATTAAAGGTCAATCTGGTGGGTTTCCTCAAGTCTCTGGTATGACTTATGTTTTTGATGCGGATAAAAAGAAGGGTGAACGTCTTGTTGAGATTAAAGTTGCAGGACAGCCGCTTGATGAAGCCAAGAATTATAAAGTTGTTGTTAATGAGTATCTCTTCAAAGGTGGCGAGAATTACGATATGTTCCAAAAAGCAAAAACAGTGGTGAAAGTAACGGATACGCCTCTGGAAGCTTCAATTGTTGTTGAATATATTAAGAAACTAAAAGAGATTGCTCCAAAAGTTGAAGGCCGCGTTAAGCGCCTTCATTAATCACAAGGATCTATGATGACAATCGCAATTGGTAAGGATAAAAGAACAATTGTGATTGTCTGTGGACCTACGGCTTCAGGCAAGTCTGATCTTGCGCTGCAATTAGCCAAGAATCATGATGGTGAGATCATTTGTGCGGATGCGATGCAGCTTTACAAGGATCTGCCCTTGCTATCTGCAGCACCTTCTGAGGCTGAGTATAAAGCAGTTCCTCATCATCTCTTCCAAATCCTAAATCCTGATGAAAAAATGAATGCCTTTCAGTATTTGCTGAAAGCAAATGAAGCAATTAAAGATTGTTTTTCACGTGGGAAAATCCCGATTCTTGTTGGAGGGACTGGCCTTTACTTAAAGGCTGTGATGGAGGGTATTTCTCCAATTCCTGAAGTGTCATCTACTATTAGAGAGAGGCTTTCTCAGCTTTTTGATGCAGAGGGTTCTGAATCATTTTTTATGCGTGTAAAGATAATAGATCCTGTGAGTGCAGAAAATATAGATAGGCATGATCGACAAAGATTGATCAGAGCTCTAGAAGTCTATGAAGCGACAGGAAAACCTTTATCTGATTGGCAAGCCTTGCCTTTAGAACATCGCCTCAGTGACGTTACGTTTCAAGTGATTGTAACAGATATGCCGAGGGATATCTTGTATGATCGTTGTAACAAGCGTCTGGTTCAAATGATTAAGGCTGGTGCTTTGATTGAGTTAGAGGCCTTGTTGAGCCAAGGTGTGTCAGAGAAAGCGCCTGTATTTCGTATCTTAGGAGCACCAGAATTTATAGCGCATTTAAATGGCGAAATGTCTTTTGAGTTGGCTTTAGACAAGGCTCAACAAGCAACAAGAAATTATGCCAAAAGGCAAATCACCTGGTTTAAGCATCAGATCAATAAAGAAGACTGCTTTAGGCTTGATTCTTCAAATATCTGATTATGAATGCTTTGTTAGTATTGAAAATTATTTGATTCAGAAAAAAATTTGACTTGTTGAAATTATCGCTTGTAATATGATCAATCAGGATGTAGCTTCGATGTGCTACTCTTTTAAAAGCAATCATTCATCATATAATATTGGTTAAAAACATGAGTCAATTAGCTGTTGTAAAATATAATCTATTAAATCTTTTAAGCCTCAAAAAATTGGGTTTGCTTTTCGCTGTTCTCGGATATCTGGCTGTTATTACCTTTGTACCGCTTGATACAGGATTAACTGTTGTTGGTCAAAGGGTTCTTGCTATTTTGGTCTTTGCTGTCATTATTTGGATGACAGAAGCAATGGATTACAGTGTCTCAGCAATCGTGATTGCTTCGATGATGGTCTTTTTTATCGGAACGGCTCCTCAACCAGATAATATAGGAGCAATGATTGGTTCGGATAAAGCTTTAAAAATAGCGACTGAAGGTTTTGCCGCGCCTGCAACGGTTCTTGTTGCCTCTGCTCTTGTTTTGGCAGCTGCTATGACAAAAACAGGCCTTGATCGACGTTTAGCGCTTAATATTTTATCTCTCGTTGGCACAAAGACACGTAACATTTTTTTAGGAACCATTCTTGTTGGTATTTTGCTTGCCTTTATGGTGCCAAGCTCAACGGCAAGATGCTCATGCCTTGTGCCGATTATTCTTGGGATTGTTGCTGCCTTTGGCATGGATAAAAAAAGTCGGTTTTGTGGCTTGCTGATGATTAGTATGCCTAATATCGTGACATTGTGGAACGTTGGTGTTCCCACAGCTGGTGCGCAAAATTTAATTGCTCTTGGCTTCTTGAAAGATGTATTTAAGGTTCAATTGGGGTGGCTTGAATGGGTGAAGATTGCTTTTCCTTATACAATTTCTTGTACGGTCGCTTTGTATTTTTTAATGCTTTGGATGGTCAAACCAGAAGTGAACGATATTCAAGGCGGAAACGAGACGATCAAGTCAGATCTTGCGGGCCTTGGACCTATGAGTTTTGATGAGAAAAAACTATTGTTTGGGTTTGTTGGTCTTCTTTTCTTATGGAGTACACAAGGTCTTTTACATCATTTTGATACGCCGGCTGTGACTCTGTTTGGTGTTGCTTTAATGTTATTACCAGGTGTTGGTATTATGACTTGGAAAGAAGTTCAGAATCGTATTCCGTGGGGGACTTTGATTTTGTTTGGTGTTAGCATTAGCTTAGGCAATGCAATGTTAAATACAAAATCAGCGGCCTGGCTTGCTCAAATTATCAGTGCAACATTAGGGTTAGAATCCTATTCCGCTTTGGCTATTGTGATGGTTCTTGGGCTCTTCTTGCTCATCATTCACTTAGGATTTGCGAGTGCCTCTGCTTTAACAGCCTCAATGATTCCAATTTTGATATCGATATTCCAAGGATTGCCACAGATTACAAACCCAATGGGCGTAACGTTGCTTATGCAATTCTTTATTAGTCTTGGTTTCATTTTACCTGTGAATAGCCCTCAAAGTATGGTTGCTTACGGTACTGAAAGCTTTACGATTAAAGATTTTATGAGAGTAGGTATAGCTCTGACAATTGTTGTGTATGTGCTGAGTTTTATCTTTTCATTAACTTACTGGAAATGGCTAGGTATACTATAATGCCAATTAACAATCTTCTATCATTATCAACGTTTTTATTTTAGCATGATGTAGAATTGACTCTACAAAGAGGAGAAAAGAGTGA
>JAGPBS010000051.1 GCA_018063245.1 Alphaproteobacteria bacterium
TTCCTTTTTTTATGAATGATGAGCCTGTTTGGTTCATTTTTGTGGCTCCTTCATAGTTTACTATTAAGTGAAGCCGTTGATAAATCTAATTTTATCATAGGCGTCCATACCATCATTCAGAGTCGCCTCCTGAAGAGGCGACGTGGAATCTCATCTAATTAACAACTGAGTGCAATTCTGCAGAGACTCCACGGGCTCCCGCAGGAGCCCTCTGAGTGACGGTATTTTCATCTTTTCATCAACAAATTATGTGACCTTTACAGCGATGACGATCACACACTCATGACGAGCAACAAGACAACACGCCATTAATTCCACTTGCCGTCATCTTCATCTTCTGAATCAGACTCTTCAACAACGCCGCGTCTTTTATTTATCGCATCCTGCAATGACTGTTGCGGATTTGGCTTAGGAGCAGCTGGTTGAGCTTCAGCCCCTTCTGTTTTCTTTAATGTCTTACCTGCACGAATTGCATCCAGAAGCGCTCCTCTTTCACCTGCTGGTGCTGGTCTTGCTGCCGGCATCGCTGGAGGGGCCGGTGGAGCGGTCGGCATTGGCGGCGCCATTGGCATTGCTGGCGGAACCGGAACATCATCCAAAACGGGAGGTGGCAAATCAACAACAGGCGCTGGTGGTGGTGGCAATGGCGCATCACTAAGCACTGGTGGTGGTAGTGGTAAATCATCAAGCACTGGTGGTGGCAAATCAACAACTGGCTCAATGATAACAGAAGATGCCCTTGGCTCAATCAGAGGCGCTGCTGAAACACTACCTTCAAACAATGCTAAAACCTGAGTTAATTGTTCCATCTCACGCTCAATTTGACCCAAATCAAACTTCATCACTTTTAATTCAGCAGCCAGATGCTTTTGCATCTCTGTTAAAGCTTGCGTGTAACCAACCGGTAATTTTTTGTCTTTCAACTTACCTTCAACGTCAGCAAGATTTTTTTCAAGGACAGGCATTTCAAGTGTTAGACTCTCTGTCTTTTTGGCAAGCTCAGTCAGCTGATTTTCCAGCCCCATTTGTTTATTGAGCTTCTCTTCTCCTTGAGCAGGATCATTCACCGCGCTCCAATCACCTTCCCCAAATGCCCATAAGACAGCTGCTTCTGCAACTGAATTACGAGGTCTCATTGGAGGGGTTGACCCATCAAGAGGAATCACACTAAAAACACCAGACGCTACATTCTGGAAGAACACAATCTCTTTGCCTTCATCTTTAGCTGCTGTTGGCACAAAGAAATAATCACCACTTTTCATTTTGAGTAATTGATAATCACGCTTATCAGCTGGTGCCAGACCCAAAAACTTTTTGATATCTTCTGCATTTGGTTTTGCATCAATTTGTGCTTTGGTTAAAACGTCAGCGACTTTACTGCGTCTTGGTACATTGAGCAAATCCAATGCACGTACTGCATATGTGTTCTTAGCTAATTTGTCTGTCAGATTTTTCCGCGCAGTATCATTTGCTGATAAAGCTCTTGCCATTTTACCAAAAGCACCAGCTAACATACCACGAGAACCCTTTTCTTTCGTTGTGGTTGTATCAGACTCAAATTTTTCAGTCAAATTTTGAAATAAATCATCATCAAGCAAGTTCTCTTTCGTCAGGTCAGCCGCTTTGAGTTTACCTTTTGTATATAGACCACCAGACATGGTCTCTTTCACAAGGCTTGCTGTTTTTTCTGCAGCTTTATCAAGACCAACGCTTTTTGATAGATCAGCTAAAACTGTTCCTGCCTCAGCAAGCTCCTTGGTTGCTTCTAAGCCTGCCTTAGCACTTTTCGCCTCAGCCGCATCCCATAATTTTGCGCCAGCTTCCATTGCTTTTGTTGCCGCAGCCGGTGCTGCTGTGACAAGATCCATCGCTCTGCCTAAAAGTCCTTTTGATTCTTTGCTTTCAATCGCTGCAGGAACAACGGCGAGCATCTCATCAAAATGTCCACGTCCTCTTTCCACGCGGGCTGCATCTGGCACCAGACTCAATGCTCTCTCTCCAAAACGTGGTGCAGGCTCTTTAACTGAAACTTCATTTCCTTGTACTTTTGATTCATCAATTGGACCAGTCATGGTGCACTCCTCATTATGTTGTTGTTTTTAAATTCCAAACTTATACATTGATCATATCACATATTTAATATAAATTCAATAAAATTTAAAATAATTTCTTTACTTTGTAAAGTCAGCTAAAAGTCTGAACTTCACCATTCAGATCTTTTCAAAACAAGATGATCTCAACCTTTCAAAAACTTGTCAATAAAAAATTAATGAATAATAACAGAATATTAAAATCGTAAACATCATTTTGCAGATGAAAAAAGACAAAAGTATAAAGAAAGTTTTTACAGGCATTAGAAACAGTGCTAGTATTTTTGAAAAAGAAAGAAATCTATACAACTGAATGTTGGCATGAAATTCTAATCCCCGTCATTCAGAGCCACCCCCAAAGGGGTGGCGTGGAATCTCAAAACTCAACAACTTAGCACAATGATTATGGTAAGATTGTAGAGACTCCACGTCCTCCTAAAGGAGGACTCTGAGTGACGGTAAGAAATTCTTATACAACAGACTTTGAAAAATAAAAAAAGAAAGCAATAGACCATGTCACCTGAACTCTTCGACTCACAACTCGTCATCAGACTCATTCTCGGAATGGTATTTCTCTTAGCGCTCCTGACCTTTGGGCTCTGGACAATGCGCAAATCGGGCATCGGTGGCAGCTTTCAAAAAGTGCGCTCAAAAAACAAACGTGCCTCCATTGTTGAAGTCCAAGCCATTGATCCAAAACGTAGGCTCATTATGATCCGACGCGATGATGTTGAGCATCTCCTTCTTTTAGGCCCACATACAGATATTCTCATTGAAGCCAATATCCAGGATGACGAGAGCCTTTTTGAAAAAACACTCCAAAAAGCATCGAAAGCATCAAGCAAATTCAGTGCTAAAGCTGAAAAAACTGAACCTCATTTTGAAGCATCACAATAACAATGACCCTCAATCACTCTTTTATCAAAGCCCTGAGCCTTCATCAAAAGCAAATTAAACTTGCGATTTTTTGCTCTGCTCTTTTTCTGTTTCTCACCTCTTTTGAACAATCGAGCTTTGCACAGGTCTTATCTTTAAATTTTGGCAAGGGGAATGAATCCATCTCCGGTCAAGTTGTCAACCTTATGCTTTTACTGACAATTCTGTCCTTAGCGCCATCAATTTTGATTATGGTGACCTCTTTTACGCGGATCATTGTTGTTCTATCCTTTTTACGCAGCGCCCTTGGATTACAGCAGTCTCCGCCCAATACAGTTTTAATCAGCCTTGCTTTGTTTTTAACAGGATATATTATGTCGCCTGTCTTTACAGAATCTTATGAAAAAGGCATACAGCACCTTATAAGCGGCGAGATGGAGACGATGGAAGGCATTGATGCTGCAGCTGGCCCTTTTAAAAAGTTCATGCTCAAAAATGTGAGAGAAAAGGATCTCTTGCTCTTCCTTGATATTGGTGATCATCCAAAGCCTGAAAATATCGAATCAGTTCCGATTCAAAGCTTGATTCCAGCCTTTATCATATCCGAACTCCGCAGAGCCTTTGAGATTGGCTTTATGCTCTTCTTGCCCTTTTTGATTATTGATATTGTTGTCGCTTCTGTTTTGATGTCGATGGGTATGATGATGGTTCCGCCTGTCATGATTTCTCTGCCCTTCAAGATTATTTTCTTCGTTTTGGTTGATGGATGGTATTTGGTTGCCGGTAGTCTTTCTCAAAGCTATCAACCATTTTGAAAGGAATCGATGACTATACTAAAAACCTCCCTATAACCTTATCATGATCATTTCATAAAACATGTTTACCACAAGATCTAAAAGACGTATCAAAGTCCCAAAAGAACTCTGGCCCGAAATTCTAAAAAGAATCAGCGAAGGTGATAACCTTCAAAGCATTGCTGATGCTTATGATTGCACGATCGAGAGTCTCTCATACATTATGAAGATGACTAAAACCAGAGGCATGCCTTCTGCATCAGGCGCGGCTCCTAATCCTTCTGTACAATCTGGCACCCTGCACCTCAGCAGATCCGCACCACCGGTACAAACAGCAGCGGCTCCTGCTTCTCCAACCGTCTCACCAGCAGAACTCACTGATCGACTGACAAATGTCACAAACACTTTCACGACATCATTTATGTCTTGGCAAAAGAATCCCTCTCATGATACAAAGACAGCTGCAAGCGACTCATTGCATGAATTACGTAAAATGCTTGTTCGCATTGAAATTATGTTAAATTCAAAACCACAATCATAAGCGGAGCCCGAACAGATGGCTATTTCTCAAAACGACCTTGAAACCCTTCTTAAAGAAGCTTTTCCAGATGCAAAAATTCAAATCGATGATTTGGCCGGTGATGGCGATCATTATGCAGCCCACATTGAATCGAGCGCCTTCATTGGCAAAAGCCGCATTCAGCAGCACCAAATGGTCTATGCTGCCCTCAAAGGCAAAATGGGAGGCGAACTTCACGCTCTGGCCCTTCAAACGAAAGCCCCAAACAATTAGTCTATTCTTTTGATCAAAAACCCCATAAGATAATGAAAGCATATAACGGAGATCACCATGTATCAGTCTAAAGCCTTGAAACTTACACATATTGTCGTTGCATTATCTATTGGATTCTTTTCATCAATCGCTGATGCGCAAATTCCGCCGCAAGGTTTTGCTGATCTAACTGAAAAACTGACGCCTACTGTTGTCAATATTTCCACCGTTCAAACCATTGAAGTCAAGCCTCAACAGCCTGGATCTGAAATGCCTCAATTTCCTGAAGGTTCTCCATTTGATGACTTTTTCAAAGAATTCTTTGATCGATACAACCAAGGACAAGGGCAACCACGCCAAGTACGCGCCTTAGGTTCAGGCTTTGTCATTGATACTGATAAAAAGCTCATTGTGACCAATAACCACGTGATTGAAGATGCTGATCAAGTTTTGGTGATCTTTCAGGATGGTACAGAAGTTGATGCAAAAGTTTTAGGTTTTGATACTGATACAGATCTTGCCCTGCTCCAAATCGATACGAATCATCCGCTCACTGCCATTACTTGGGGCGTAAGTGATGAAATGCGGGTTGGTGATCTTGTTTTGGCTATCGGCAACCCTTTTGGACTCGGCGGCACAGTGACGGCAGGTATTATTTCTGCCCGTGGACGCGATATTAAAACAGGCCCATATATTGATTACCTTCAAACAGATGCTTCCATCAACCAAGGAAACTCTGGTGGACCTATGTTCAACATGAAAGGTGAAGTGATCGGGATCAATACAGCGATTCTCTCTCCAACGAATGGATCTGTTGGTATTGGCTTTGCTATTCCTTCTGATTCTGCAAAAATCGTGATCAGTCAACTTGAAAAATTTGGCCACGCAAAGCGTGCTTGGCTTGGTGTTCGTATTCAAGATATTACGGAAGACATCGCAGATTCACTTGGCCTTAAACAAACAAAAGGATCTCTGATTGGGGATGTTGTTGCCAAAGGCCCTGCTGCCAATGCAGGTCTGAAAATGGGTGATGTTATCATGACCTTCAATGGCAAAGAAGTTGAAAACACACGTAAATTACAACGATTGGTTGCTGAGTCTGAAATCAATAGCACTGCGAAACTTGGTGTTTGGCGTCAAGGCAAAATGATTGAGGCCAGTGTAGCCTTGGGTGAGCTTGAAGAAGCCATGAAAAAGGATATTCAAGAAGAGCCTCAGCCTCAAGAAATCTCTCAGTCTGAAAAAGTTGATGTTTTAGGACTCGATGTTGCACCAATCACAGCGCAGCTTCAAGAAAGATTCAAGATTCCAACTGAAAGCAAAGGCGTTGTTATCACAAAACTCCATGAAAAAGGCCCTGCCGCAGAAAAAGGGCTTCATATTGGTGACGTGATTGTTGAGGCTGGCATGATGGCTGTTCAAACACCAAAAGACTTAATGGCTCAAGTTGAACGCATCCAAAAAGATGGCCGCAAATCCATTCTGCTCTTGATTGAACGCAAAGGAAGTCTTCTCTTCATTGCTGTGCCAGTTGCAAAGGCGTAGTTGCCCATGTCGACACAAACGTCAGAATCAAAGCTAAAGGCGCTGAGAGCCCTGCTCAGAACAGAAACTATTGACTATTACCTTCTGCCTCTTCTCGATGAGTATGGATTTGAATATGTGCCCAATCATCACAAGCGGCTGGAATGGCTAACAGACTTTACGGGATCAAATGCCTATGCAGTGATTGGCCTTGAGAAAGCTGCTATCTTCACAGATGGACGCTATCGTCTGCAAATCCGGGGCGAAGTCTCAACCGATTGCTATGAGATCTATGACTTCAGTGAAATGACACCACATGCATGGCTCAGCAAAAATGCTCCCAAGGGCAGCATCATTGGCTTTGACCCACGCATTATGAACATGGCTGAAAAAGCTGCTTACGAAAAGTTATGTCTTGATCGCGCTTTTACCCTTAAAGCTCTCACATCGAATCCGATTGATGCTGTTTGGCAAGATAGGCCAGCTGCGACATCTTTCACCTGTCATGAACATAATATCCAGTTCGCAGGTGAATCTGTGCGCTCGAAATGCGATCGCCTTGCGCTCAAGATTGAGGCTCAAAAATGTGATGCTCTCTTTATCACTGAGTCAGATACAGTTTCATGGCTTTTGAACATCAGAGCCAATGATGTGCCAAACACCCCTCTTCTGCTCTCATTTGCCCTGATCACAAAAGATGCAAAAGTCACTCTTTTTGTTGAAAAGGCAAAAATGACTGAAAGCCTCACAAAGGCTTTGCCTGATTTTGTAACCATTCAATCTCTGGAATCAATAGCTGAGTATCTTAGAACCCATCACAAAGCCTTTGCCCGCACTTTAGCTGACAAGGCGCATCTCTCTGTTTATATGGCTGATCTCTTTCAAAAAAATCAGATTGAATGGATTGTTGGATCGGATCCGGCTGAAATTCTCAAATTGTGCAAAAATGCAACTGAGATCAAGGGAACTGAAATGGCTCATCTTTGGGATGCCGTCTCTGTATGTAGAGCTTGGAAATGGCTAGAAGATACAATTATCATACAACAAAATAATGTTCACGAATATCAAGTTGTAAAAAAATTGCATGAAATCAGATCGTTAAACCCTCAGTTTAAAGACAATAGTTTTGATACGATTTCAGGCTCTGGCCCCAATGGGGCCATCATTCATTATCGTGTCAGCCCTGATTCCTCTCGCCCTCTCAATCGAGACTCCATGTTTTTACTGGATAGTGGCGGACAATATTATGAAGGCACAACAGACATCACACGCGTCTTTACTTTTAAGCCTGCTCACGTCACAGCTGAAATGAAAAAACATTACACATTGGTTTTAAAAGGCACGATTGCGCTCTCACAGGCCGTTTTCCCGGCTGGTACTTTTGGTGAGAATCTCGATACTCTTGCCCGTCAGGCTCTTTGGGCTCATGGGTTAGATTATGCGCATGGCACTGGTCATGGTGTTGGAAGCTATCTCAGTGTTCATGAGGGATCGGCACGGATTGCCAAAAGATCATCAACAACACCTCTTCAACCGGGCATGATTCTCTCAAATGAGCCTGGTTTTTATCTTGAGGGTGCTTACGGAATTCGACTTGAAAATTTGATTTATGTCGCACCGCATGGCACTTTACCTGGCTACTATCATTTTAAAACATTAACGCATGTTCCTTTTGAAGCGGCACTCATTGATGCCTCTTTGCTGACGCCCTCAGATAAAGACTGGCTTAAAACGTATCATGCAGCTATTCTTGAAAAAGTTATTCCGCACTGCGGTGCTGATAATGGATTGATTGACTTTATCCATCAAAAAGCAGCTCCTTTTATTAAGAGTACATTTTGATTGTCGGAAAATCTTGACTTTCTTCAAAATAAAGTGCATAAAGTCTCTTCCCCTTCTTTCTATAACGAACAGAGTTTATGAAATGTCCGACGTACCAAATCAAAAGATTTCCACCCGCGCCAAAAAAAGCGCCTCTCGCTTAGCAGCGGTACAAGCTCTCTATCAATGGAAAATGACAAATGGGGATCCAGCTGAAATCTTTCTAGAATTTCTGGCCTTGCGCAGAGGTGCAGAGATTGATGGCGATGAATATATCAAATTCAACATTGATTTATTCCGTGATATCCTTATGGGCGTTGCGCGTGAAGAAAAAATCTTGGCACCAATTGTTGAGGCTCATTATCAAGAATCAACAAATGAATATCATCTAGGCATCCTCTTTCATCTTGTTCTAGAAGCTGCAGTCTATGAAATTCTCTATCATCATGATTTGCACGAGAATATTATTATTGCTGAATATATTTCAGTCTTAGGCGCTCTTTTTCCAGAAAAAGAATCTAAAGTCGGCCATGCAATGCTCGATAAAATAGTCAAAAAATTACGCCCACCCACTGAAAAATAACTTTACAGGCTGAACAAACTCATCTATACTTATCTTATAAGCTTTTCTTTTTAGGAAGCATTTTTTCAAAGACATGTTTGTTTCATACAAATAAATGAAACCAAAAAGGATCAAATGTTACGATCAACTGTCTTGATTTACCTAGAGACTATATTGACCAAATGTAAATCTAGAACGATCACTCCAGATCAGTTCAGAAACAGGACTAATTTTAGAGTTGAAAATAAGAGCGAAAAGCAATAGATAAAACTTAACTTACAATGGAAATGAGGCAATTCTTCGCATGAGACAAGGAACACCAGGACGCCGTAACAACGGGCGTGGACGCCACCAGCAACATAATGTTCAAAACCAAGGACATGGACGCAGATCACAAGGCGGCACTTTAAATCGCAACTCAGTTCTAGACTCAATTGGTCCTGACGTCAAAATCAGAGGAACAGCCACTCAAATTTATGAAAAATATGCAAGCCTTGCCCGTGAAGCACAGGGTTCAGGCGATCGCGTTCTTGCTGAAAGTTATTACCAGCATGCAGACCACTATTTTAGACTTTTAAGCTCATTTGGCGTTCCGCAAGAATCCATCACACGTCGTCAAGATGAATATAATGATTATTTCTCTGAAGAACCTGAACAGCCACAACAACAAGCAGGATCAGATCAGCAGCCAAATGTTCCAAACAATGGCTTTGTCTCTAAAAATGAAGATCAATCATTTTCACCACAAAGACGCCCACTTGTTACTGAAAATGACGAACAACCAAACACAAATCCTGGTGATTATGTTGATGTCAAACAAGAGCAAATGAATCTAGCGGCAGAACGTGCATCCGAGCGTCATTCTCGTGGCCCAAACAATACAAGACGTCAGCGCCCTGCTCCATCCGACTCAAACAACCAAGCGCCTGAGGCAGCAGCAGCGCCTCGGTCAGGAAAAGAATCTGACTCTCGTCGCAGGCGTCCAGCATCACAAGGAAATCTCTTTGAGAATGAGCCCAAAAAAGAAGGAGATCTTGATCGTTTTGACACCATTCCTGATTTTCTGAAAGGCGATGATGATCTAACACCAAAGCCTTCACGTGACTTTTTCCTTCTCGATGATGAAGATGAGAAGCTGTAAGTAAGACTCATATCTATTCAAGATATCAAACCGCGCTATAAGAATTTTCAAAAGCCGTCACTCAGAGCCCTCCTAAAAGGAGGGCGTGGAGTCTCCAGGACACAAAAAATAACTGCAGTCTATATAGATAGTTTGAAGAGATTCCACGCCACCTCTTAGAGAGGTGGCTCTGAATGACGACTCTACAAATTACAATGATATGATACTGTATACAAAGAACAACTCACACACTCTATTCGCTTGTCACACACTCTATTCGCTTGCATTTTATTTTTGTTTCTGGCAAAAATAAGTAATTCTATATAACTCACTATTTTGGACGATCATGACAAATTCAGCAACGCAAAAGAAAAAGCTTTTTATCAAGACCTATGGTTGTCAGATGAATGTCTACGACAGTGAGAAGATGGCTGAATTGCTTGAACCTCATGGTTATAATATTACAGATAATTCAGATACCGCTGATCTTGTTATTCTAAACACTTGTCATATTCGCGAAAAAGCCACGGAAAAGGTCTATTCAGATATTGGCAGGCTCAAAAAGGCAAAAGATAAGCGCGGGAATGCAGGCAAAGGTCAAATCATCGCCATTGGTGGCTGCGTTGCACAAGCTGAAGGGCAAGAAATCATCAACAGAGCACCTGTAGTTGATATGGTTTTTGGACCACAGACCTATCAAGATTTGCCTGAAATGCTTGCAAAACTGAGATCAAAGGAAGCGCGCCGTATTGTAAACACTGACTTTCCTGCTGATTCAAAATTCGACTACCTGCCTGAAGAAAGCCGATCTGGAAAAATTTCTGCCTTTGTTTCAGTCCAAGAAGGCTGCGATAAATTCTGTCACTTTTGCTGTGTCCCTTACACAAGAGGGACCGAATATTCACGCCCTGTTGCTCAAGTCCTGAATGATATCAAAAGACTCGTTGCTGAAGGTACAAGAGAAGTTCATCTTTTAGGTCAAAATGTCAATGCCTACCATGGTGAAGCTGAAGACGGAAGCACATGGGGACTTGCCCGCCTGATTTATGCAATTTCAGATATAAATGGCGTTGAGCGCATCCGTTATATCACATCGCATCCGCGCGATATGGATGCAGCGCTTATCAAAGCCCATGGTGATGTGCCGCAGCTTATGCCTTACCTTCACTTGCCAATTCAAAGCGGATCTGATCGCATTTTAAAAACCATGAATCGAAAACACACGCGTGACTTCTATTTTAAAGTGATTGATGATCTCAAAGCAGCAAGACCTGATCTTGCGGTTTCTTCTGACTTTATCGTTGGATATCCTGGCGAAACAGATCAAGATTTTGCCGATACGCTCGATTTAGTGAGACGCATCAATTTTGCACAAGCCTATTCTTTCAAATATAGTCCAAGACCAGGCACACCTGCAGCGATCATGGAAAATCAGGTTGAAGAAACAATCAAAACAGAACGCCTAGAGGCCCTGCAACAATTACTTGATGCACAGCAATTGGCTTATAACCACGGATTTATTGGAAAAACTGTTCCTGTTCTTTTTGAACGCTTTGGCCATAAAGAAGGTCAGCTAAATGGTCGCTCTCCTTGGATGCAATCTGTCAATGTTACAGGCGCAGAGCGGCTTTTAGGAAAAATTATCGACGTTGAAATAGATCTTGCCAACGAACGTAGTTTACATGGTATCATTAAGGTAGAATAACAACTCTAAAAAGGAGTCTACTTTGAACAATACAAAAGGCGATTATAAAGTTCATCTTGAATTCGACGACAACGAAAAAGCTGCCAAGCTATTCGGCCTTCATGACACTCACTTAAGACTCATTGAAAACGCTCTTGATGTAACCATTCTCACAAGAGGCAATCTTTTAACCATCATCGGCTCTGAAAAAAATGCAAAAAGAGCGCGTGAAATTCTCCTCTTTCTTTGGGAAAAAATCGCCCTTAATGGCAAGCTTGAAATCATCGATGTGGAAGCTGCGATTCGCATCACCTTAGCTGGTGGCCCTCAGCACGATTTACAAAGCCTCCACAAAAAAGAAAATGCCATTCGCACAGCAAAAGGCTTTATTATGCCAAAATCACACAAGCAAGGTGATTTTGTCAAAATTCTCAACAAGCATCAAATGACTTTTGCAACGGGACCTGCTGGTACAGGGAAGACCTATCTTGCTGTTGCCAAAGCTGTTGAAATGTTTCTGCAAGGAAAAGTGCAACGCATTGTTCTGACGCGTCCTGCCGTTGAAGCTGGTGAAAAATTAGGCTTTTTACCTGGGGATCTTAAAGAGAAAATTGATCCTTACCTGAGGCCTCTTTATGACTCACTTCACGACATGCTCCCCGGTGAGCAAATCATGAAGCTCATGCAAACCAACATGATTGAAGTGGCCCCTCTTGCCTATATGCGTGGCCGAACACTCAGCAATGCTTTTATTATTCTGGATGAAGCTCAAAATACAACAATCATGCAAATGAAAATGTTTCTGACCCGTCCGGGTGAAGGCTCACAGATTGTCATCAATGGTGATACATCGCAAGTCGATCTGCCTTATGGCGTTGAATCTGGCCTTGTTCACGCCCTGCGCATCCTCAAAAATATCGAGGATATTGGCTTCATAACCTTCTCATCCAAGGATGTTGTTAGATTGCCTCTGGTTGCAAAAATCATCGAAGCCTATGATGATGAAGTTGCCAAAAAGAGCAAATGATGACAGTCACAACGCAGCTATCAATTGAAAGTTCGTTTTGGGAAAAGACTGATTTTGCCAGTATCTCTTTCTACCAAAAGCTCTTTGAGGTCACCTTTGACTATTTGCAAAAACATCAGCTTTGTCCTGATGTTCAGACAGAAATTCAAATCTCTGTTTTACTCACCGATGATGCGGCCATTCAAGAGCTCAATCATGAATACCGTGGCAAGGACAAGCCAACAAATATCCTGTCTTTCCCGATGGATGATCTATTTGACTCAGCCTCATTGCTGCCAGATCAACCTTTAATGCTCGGCGATCTGATTTTGGCGCATGAAACCATTTGGCGCGAGGCAGATCATGAGGGGAAATCTGTGCATGATCATTTGACTCATCTTATCATTCATGGCCTTTTGCACTTATTGGGCTATGATCATCTTGATGATCAAGAAGCAGAAGCCATGGAATCTCTTGAAATTGAGATCTTAAAAACACTCGGGATCAAAAATCCCTATGAAAAAAGTCATACAATTTGATATAATAAGAAGAATCAATAGAAAGAACATAAATGTCTGAATATTTCTCGTGGTTTACATCTCTTTTTCAGAAAAAACCTGAAACATCTTTGCGTGAAACAATTGAAGAACTCATCGAAGAAAGCCAAGATCCTCAATCTACCCTGCAGGATGAACGTGCTTATTTAATCAATATCCTCAAGCTTAATGAACTTCGCGTCTTTGATATTATGGTACCGCGGGCAGATATTCATGCTATCGATATAGACATGCCAATGGATGAAATCTTTCAAGAATTCATCAAACAAGGGCACAGCCGCCTGCCGATCTTTAAGAAAACGCTTGATGATGCCATCGGCATGATTCATATCAAAGATCTCATGGCCTTTTTTATCAAACATGCCAAAACAACACGCAACAAGCGGAATCTCAAATCCATCATCCGCCCTTTGATGATCATTGCCCCTTCTATGCCAGTTGTTGATCTTTTGGTGAAAATGCAGAAAGAGCGACTTCATATGGCTTTGGTTGTCGACGAATATGGCGGCATCGATGGACTTGTTACAATCGAAGATATTGTTGAAGAAATCGTTGGTGAGATTGAAGATGAGCATGATATGGACATCTCCCCTACCCACCGCATTCTTAAAAATCAATCAATGATTGCTGACAGCCGCGTTGACACCGAGATTTTTGAAAATCACTTCAACATTGATCTCTCAAAAGAAGATGACTTTGAAGATGTTGATACCATTGGCGGCGTGGTTTTTGCGATTGCTGGGCGGATTCCGCTTCGGGGTGAGATTCTTAAATACGACTTTCAGACCAAAAACAAACAAACTCTTTGCCTTGAATTTAAGATTCTAGAAGCCGATATTCGTAAAATCAAACAGCTCAAGATCTCTGCCTCAAAAATTGATTAAAATCAATTATTTTTCGTTTGATATTCCTCTTCTTTTTCATTATAGTCACCGCAAGATGACTAACAATGATTATTTTTAAATCACACGGAGAGAAAAATGCCACCATATACAGCTGAAATTGAAGCCCTGATGACCAATCTTATTAACAACCCTTATCAGCGCCCTGAGGTATGCGATGCACCGACATTTCTGAAAAATGTCGCAGATGGCGTCAGGCAAGATGAGCCCACTCTCCGGTATTTCACACAGCATCCTGTTGGGTTAGATGAAATCAGCCGCCACCTTAAAACAAATAAGGAACTCAAATCACGTCTTGTTGAGAAAAGAACTTTTTTCATTGAAACACCACAGGAGAGACTTGAAGCCTCAATTCTAGACCTTATACGCCTTCATCGCTCAGAATATAGACCATTTGAACTAACAAATCGCCTTGTAAGCATTGCATTCTGCTTTCTAAGAGGGACTAAAAATGTTCCACTTTATACTCATGAGCGCCCACCTGTTAAAAATTCTAAATTATCAGATGCATTCCATGGGAAATACACCCAAGGAGACATGACAAGCGTAAACTCACCAATCGGGAATTTAAACAAGTTTCTCTCAATCATAAAACCGACTCAACCACGGACGCCAGAAGCACTTGAAGCATTGATCTCACTTGCACAAAGCGGACATCCGATTGCGTTGTCAATCTTACTCAAAGTTCAATCAGACGGCCTTAAGGGTGATCTTATTTTCCCTGCAGATACTGCACGCGCTCAATTATTAGCACGTCAACTTGAACAGTTTGAGCATTCTCCCATGGCACTGTATCACAGAGCCTATTTCGCCTATCAAAATGTAAGAGCAGCTGAAGCAAATCAGAACGTGGGTGAAACAGCAGCCTTCAAAGCTGAAGCCCATACCTTCATGACAAGAGCAGCAGAACAAGGTCATGAATGGGCCGGGCATTTGCTAGCCTTTGATCTATTGTTCAATCGTGAGGCCAGCTATTTACCTCTATTGAACCCAATGGCCGACGAGCTAGAAAGAGCATGTCAGAACATCCTCAATGAAATTGAAGCCATGAACTTACCGGAAGAAAGTAAATTACGCAAGGTTATCAAAATCCTTTGCAGAACGGGAGTCCACGAGACCTTCCCTTTTGTGCAAAAAGTGATAGTTGCTCTGTTTGATAAAAATAGAAGCCTTTGTGATGAGATTCTGCATAAAATTATTCTAGAAAAAGATCATTACCGTGCAACGTCAATTCATGAGGAGTATAAAAATAAAAAGTCAGGAGAACTCGTCAGGAGTCATTTAGGGTTTGTTCTCAGCATTCCCTCTATTTCCGATCAACGGAAAGTAGAGCTGGTGACAAGACAGATCCAAAAAGGAGACAAGCCCAGTGATTTACCTATGGCACATAAATTGATTCGTTTAGAGCCTGCGGCACAATATGCAAAATTAACTTATTATGTCATGCAAGCTTTGTTTGAAACTGGCTACACTGAGGCATATGAAGACCTTTATCAACGTCTTCATCTCGAGGACCCAGAGATTAAGATTGAAAACCTCTTCCATGCTCTCATCGCAATGCATCACTATAGCCATCAATTTAGCCAAACATTGCTTGCTTACGCTGTTGCTGCCGGTAAACATGATGCAGAATATCTACAGACAGTCGCAGGACGCCTAGGTAGTGTCGACATTTAATTTTTTTTATGATATACTGAACTTCTAATAATAAGAAAAGGAGTTGAAAGTTGTATGATTTAAGGGATGACCAATGGGAAGCAATTAAGGATAGCCTCCCAGGAAA
>JAGPBS010000052.1 GCA_018063245.1 Alphaproteobacteria bacterium
TGTTTAATAAAATGAAGCATTTCAGAAGAGTAGCAACGCGATATGACAAATTGGCGGTCTCTTATATGGCTTTTGTTCTTCTATCTGCTATTTATTTGTGGCTAAAGTGAATGTCGACACTACCTAGATTTAAGTGAACTATTGATAAATTATAATGCTTTTAATACACCTAGATTCACACTTAGCTTTAATGGACCAGATGCTGGTGGAGCTACTGCACTTATTGCATTTTCCTCAACTGACCTATTCATTGGGGATGATCTCATTGATGATGCTGATGGTCTTGGCACCATGACAGTCTATGATGTAAATGACCCTGGTGCACCTTACAATGTTATCTCACTCTCGACTAATACCGTTCTACCTTACATGTACATATTTGCAGAAGATGCCTCTCTTTATAACCTTCAATTCAGATTTGAAAACGATGTTGAGGGTATTGAATATACACCTGTTGGGAGAGAGTGCAATCCAAACGAGTCAAGTTGTGGCGGTAACGTTACGACACCTGAACCAGGTATCGTTGCTCTGCTCGGCCTTTCATTGGCAGGACTTGCGATTCTTCGTCGCAAACAATAGGACTGATTATAAGCTAAAAACCCCGCGAAAGGCGGGGTTTTTTTGTTTGGGAATCTCATAAAAAAGCTCATCAACGCGTCATGTTTTCCTACTTGTCACAACCCTTTTCCTACTTGTCACACCCGCGACCTGTCGCTCCTCACCATTGTAAGATAATTGAGTACCGTCATTCAGAGCCACCTCTTAAGGAGGTGGCGTGGAATCTCTGCTAACTATCCATATAAACTGTACTTATTAGTTATATCCTAGAGACTCCACGCCCTCCTTTTTAGGAGGGCTCTGAGTGACGGAATCTGATCATAGCTTCTTTCGTATTATGATTTTCGCTAGGGTCTCATTCGGCATTACCTTACATTCAGTGCAATACGCGCGAGCATATCAATCAATTGATTCAATTCTGTCTTTGACAATTCGCTTGCGATGCTGTCTTCATGCTGTTTGACCAAAGGCACTAATTTTGAAACCAATTCTTGTCCTTCTGGTGTGAGCTGAAGCGCATATGAACGACGGTCATAGGGCGATCCTTGGCGCATCACAAATTTACGTGTTTCAAGACGGTCAATCACAGCAACCATGGTTGAACGGTCAATGCCCATTGCATTACCAAGTTCTGATTGGCTAAGGCCTGGGTTTTCACTGATCAAAACCAAGATACCAAATTGACCAGGTGATACATCATAAGGCGCAATCGCGTTCTGGAAACTTTGAAACACAGCAAGCTGTGCTTTACGGAGATTATAACCGAGCAGACCTGGCAATACACCCTGATCTAGGTCAGCATTCCGTGTTGTTCTGCGAATTCTTTTTGATAATATTGAAGATGTTTCTTGCATAATCATACTCCTTCTCATGCAAAACATAAGGTTTTCTTACGTTCTTATTGATTCTACCGTTAAGGTGAATATCCAAAACTCACCCCTTTAACCTTTAAGTTCGAGTATAAACACTTTGTGTTACAAACAAAAGTGTTTTTTTACATAATCTCACTTTTTGGCTGATAGTTTGAGAGAAGCTATAATCTCTGGCACTGTCATTTCAATAAGCTTTAGAACCAATTGATGACTCCGCAATCCCTCACCGAGAGGATCTGGCGTATCCTTATTACGTTCAAGACCAGCCACTTTGGGCATATAATCCATAAAGAGCCGAATTTTTTTATGATACTGAGAGGGCGCCAATGATTTCATAAAATCAAAATGCTCAACCGACATGGCATAGAGATAGTCAGCCTCCTCAAAATCTTTGAGTGACAATTGCTCTGAGCGAATGTGCGAAAGGTCATATCCTTTTTCAGCAGCAACGCGCATGGTCTCAGGATGCGGAGACGAGCCAATAAATGACCCAAAAGTACCCCGTGATTCCGCGACCCAATTTTGCATTGCGGGATCATCGCGGGACATTTTTTCAAACACACCTTGCGCTGTGGGCGATCTGCAAATATTTCCCGTGCAAACAAAGATGATCTTTTTCATTTATGACCACATGCCGCGCGTATCAATCACGAATTTGCCATTCAAAGTCTCACGATCAATATATTGGAAAGCTGAATGATCAACAAGCAACACAACAATATTTGCAGCCTCAATTGCTTGATCAAAATCGCTTAACTTTAAGCTCAAATTGTGCAAGTGATCTGGGATCTTATTGAGATAAGGCTCAACGACAAGAATCTTGCCTAAGCGCTTTTGTGAGAGATTTTCAACAATATCAAGTGCCGGACTCTCACGAATGTCATCAACATCCTTTTTATAAGTCAGACCCAAGCAAGCAATCACTGGAGACTTTAAGGTTTTTGCCTTTTCTTCAATTTTTTTCAAAATATAGTGGGGCTTATGATCATTCACTTCTCTTGCTTTTTTAATGAGCTGGGCTTCTTTTGGATTTCCATGCACAATGAACCAAGGATCAACTGCAATACAATGTCCTCCAACACCTGGCCCAGGCGATAGAATATTCACGCGCGGATGTAAGTTTGCCAATCGAATCAATTCCCATATGTTGATTTTATCTTTATCACAAATCATAGAAAGCTCATTGGCAAAAGCAATATTAACATCCCTGAATGCATTTTCAGTGAGCTTCACAAGCTCTGCCGTGCGAGCATTTGTTGTATGACATTCTCCCTTGACAACAATTTTGTAAAAATTAGCAGCCAATTGAGCACATTTGCGCGTAATTCCACCCACGATCCGCGTATTGTAGATCAGTTCTTCAAAAATTTTTCCAGGCAACACACGCTCTGGACAATGCGCGATCCGTATATCTGAAAGCTCGCCCTGTAAATGAGGAAAGGTAAGATCAGGCCTTAGCTCAGCGAGCCATTCTGAAATCAGCTCAGTTGTTCCTATGGGAGAGGTAGATTCCAGGATGATCAGATTATTCTTTTTCAACACAGGCGCCAGCATCTCAACAGCACTTTTAATATAAGACAAATCAGGCACTTTTGCTGTCCCTTTCTCAATTTTAAAAGGTGTTGGGACTGCAATTAAGAAAACATCTGACTCTTTGATCTCAGAAGTTATCTGTAATTTTTTACTTCTAATCACATCTTTCAGAAGCTGATCTAAGTTTGGCTCAACAATGTGAGGTAACCCCTTCTTCAAAGTGTTTTGGACCTGTTCATTCACATCAAATCCAAAAACTTCAACCCCTGCATTTGCAAAGATAATAGCGGTCGGAAGCCCAATATAACCAAGTCCTATGACTGTAATGTTGTGAATACCATTCATTTACTCGATCCTTTATCATCAATAATTTTTAGAATTTTCTGCGAAGACGTTCCATCACCAAATGGGTTTTTATCTGTCTTTAAGCTTACATAATATTCATTACTGTCCAGTAAATGCAGCGCTTCTGAAATCAGTTTTTCTTTATCACGTCCAACCAAACGGGCACAATTGGCTTCTAAAACCTCAGGTCTTTCTGTTGTATCACGCGTGATTAAAAGCGGCTTTTGTAGAGTGGGTGTTTCTTCTTGTATGCCGCCCGAATCCGAAATGATAAAATATGATTGCATCATCAAATATAAAAACGGTACATAATTTTGAGGCGAAATCAGAAAAATATTCTGCTTATCTTTCAAGTTTGTATAAACAGGCCCTTGAACATTTGGATTTAAATGGACCGGATAGACGATTTGTATATCTTCTCGCACCCGAGACAAATAAAGCAGCGCCTCACATAAATTCCCGAGCCCTTCATCAAAATTTTCACGCCGATGCCCTGTGACCAAAATTAATTTTTTGGTAGGATCCAAAAAGGAAAACTGGCCTGATAATTGAGCCCTTAACTCTTTATCATTCTTAATTTTTGCCTTTGTATACAAAAGAGCATCAATCACTGTATTGCCCGTTATAAAAACAGAAGATTTATCTGTATCTTCGCGATACAGATTTTCAGCTGATCTTTTTGTCGGAGCAAAATGATAGTCTGCAACTTTTGAAATCAAAGCTCTATTCACTTCTTCGGGAAAGGGAGAATATTTATGACCAGTTCTAAGCCCTGCTTCAATATGACCAATTTTAATCTTCTGATAAAATCCTGCAAGAGACGCAATAAAGGCTGTTGTTGTATCTCCCTGCACAAGTATAAGATCTGGAGCTTGTTCTCGACAGACGGCAGAAAGAGATAATAAGGCCTTACTTGTTAAGTCTTCAAGTGATTGATTTGGCGTCATCAAATCAAGATGAATATCTGGACGCAAATCAAAAACATCAAAGACTTGTTGAAGCATTTCCTTATGTTGACCTGTTGAACAGACAATATTCTCAATATTGCTCTGCTTTTTCAACAAATGAATGAGAGGAGCAAGTTTAATGGCCTCTGGTCTTGTTCCAAGAACTGTCAATATTCTCATTGATCTTCTTTTTAAATTGATGTTTTTTAGAAAGACATGCTTTATACTTTAAATTACTCGAATTATCTTTTAATGAAAACAACAAAATGAAAATTGTACACATCTTCGACCATTCATTACCGCTTTACAGCGGATACAGCTTCCGTTCTAAAAATATCCTCCTTGCTCAAAAAGCCGAAAACATATCGACTGTCGCTGTCACGTCAATGAAGCACAATATGTCGACTGGCGTTATGAGCCCTCCTGAATCTGAAAAAGCAGATGATCTGACCTTTCATAGATGTCGTACCAGGTTCCCATTTCTATATAAAACCCCTCTTTTATCAAACATCTTTATCATGGTGAATCTTTTTTTCAAGCTACGTCAATTAGTAAAAACTGAAAAACCTGATCTCATTCACGCTCACTCCCCTTTCTTGAATCTTGCTCCAGCTGTTCTGATCAAACATCTTTACAAAATTCCTGTTTGTTATGAAATTCGGGCTTTTTGGGAAGATGCAGCTGTCGATCATGGCACACTCACAGAAAATAGCTTCCTTTACACCTGTTATCAAAAAATAGAAACATACCTGATTCAGTTTGCAGATATCATCTTTCCAATCTCACAGGGATTAAAAGACGATCTTATAGCCCGCAAGATCCCTGAATCAAAAATACAAATCATACCAAACGCTGTCAGCATGACTGAACTATTAGAGGCACATGCGCCGAAAAAAACTCAAATTGATCATATTACCTTTGGCTTTATTGGGTCATTCTATGCTTATGAAGGACTTGATATCGCCTTATACGCCTTTCAGAAATTTTTGACTGAAACAAATCACAATGCAACTCTAATTCTTGCTGGAGGCGGACCCGAAGAACATAGAATGAAAGACTTATGTCGTTTCTTAAAGTTAGAAAATAACGTGCAATTTCTGGGAAAAGTTCCAAACGCTGAAGTGAATAACATATATAAGAAAATTGACATCATGATTTTCCCAAGGAAAAAAATGAGACTAACAGATCTTGTCACGCCTCTTAAACCTCTTGAGGCAATGCTTTATGATAAGATTGTTGTTGCCTCTGATGTTGGTGGTCATCAAGAACTTATTGTCAATGCAAAGACAGGGTATCTTTTCAAAGCCGATGATATAGATAATTTTGTTGTAACTCTTCACCAGGTCATTGCTGAACAAGCCTCATGGAAGAATATCTATAAAAATGGCAGGACTTTCTTAGAGACAGAACGAAACTGGAAAATCAACGGCGCTTTGTATAAGCATTGCTATCTATCCTTCACTACTTAATTTTTCTCTATCGGCATTAAGGTAAAGCGAATATAGTGACCATCTTCTTTGACCAAAGGCTCTATTTTCAATAATTCTTTACCGCGCTGGAAATAACCTGATTTCTGAAGTTGCCATCCCAATTGAGGCAGAGATTTTTTATAAAATCCTTGTACATCTTCTGATAATTTACCTTGAGGATGGAAAGCCATCAGCACAATAATGCGCCCATCAGGCTTATCAAAATAAACAGTCTCTTGATCTAAAATCTCATAGCCAGCCATAATCGGCAAATCATCAATTTCTTCAGAATAACTCTCACCATAAGCACTAGAAACAGACAATACCAAATAAATACAAACACTCAACAACCACTTCATCATTTCATTCAACCTTACACTTTCTATCATCACGCTCACAGTCTTTCTGATTTTTTGACAAAAGGAAAGTATTTTTACATTTTGAAACCAAGTTAAATGAGCTATTCTATGAATGAACAGAATCAGCGGAAAACCAAATTGCAAAACCCTCAAGAAAATCAGCCTCTTACTCAGCTGGAAAACCAAGACATAATCCATCAATTTTCATTTGGACATCAGCCCAAAATGGATTTGTACAGCGATGAGGCAAAAGAATATTTGCACAAAAAAATTGATGAAGATCCAAACGATGCAGAGTCCTTTGAACATCTTGGAATTGCCTATATTGCTGACGGCAAAAGAACAGGTGATTTTAAAACAGGGATCAATTACCTTTTTGCGGCTCTTCAAAAGGATCCAACCAATCCAATCTATATCTATAACCTGGGCATAGGCGCACTGGTTTATAAAAATTTTAAAACAGCAGAAGCAATGTTTCAAGCAGCCCTATCCCTCAAACCCGAATATATCAAAACACTTCTAGGCTTATGTGAACTTTACTCTGAAACAAATCAACTGGATAAACTCCATAGCACGATTCAAATGATCAAAAAGCAACATCCTGACAATGATTCAGTTCTGACTTATGAAATTAATTATCTCACTGATATTCGTCAATTTAAACAAGCAGAAGACCTTTGCTTGTCCCTTCTTAGGAAATACCCATACTTCATCAATGCACATCTCACCCTTGCCTCAATATACAATAAGCAAGGGCGCATAAAAGAAGGCACAAAATCATACATTCGTGCCCTCCGCGTTTATCCAAATAATCCTTATCTTGAAACAAATCTCTCACTCGCCCTTCTGAATCAGCAAAAAATGAGAAGCGGATTTCATTTCTATCGGTCTAGACGCAAAGTCTACGGAAAATCAAAGATATCTGAACAGGTCAAACATATCCCTCATTGGACAGGGCAAGATCTCAGCAACAAAAAGCTCTTTATCTATCTTGAACAAGGCATTGGCGATATGATCAACTTTATCCCTCTGCTTCAAACTGTCCTTGCGAAGTGGAACTGCACCCTCCACTGCTTTATGTATGAATCACTCATCCCTCTTTTTAAACAGAGCATTACACATCCCTCTTTACACTGGATGACTGATCTATCTGAAACCAAAAATCTCTCCTTTGATTATCAGGCCCCTCTTCTTGATCTTTTGCCAAATCTCAATTTTTCTTTCACAACAATAGCATGGCCAAGGGCCTATCTGAAACCTTCAACTGAACGCATCAGTCATTGGAAAGAAAAGCTTCAAGCCTATAAAAAACCAAGAATCGGGATCAATTGGCAAGGCAATATCATGCATAAAAATGATCGCAATCGCTCGATTCCTTTTGAGACCTTTATGACAATCTTTAATCACAATGAAAGCCTTCACCTCTTTAATCTCCATATGCCTGAACCAGAGAATCGCGCAGCCCTCACTGATCTTTTGAGGGGAAGTCCTGTGATTGATATGACACCTCAGCTACACAACTTTAACGATTCAGCTGCTTTTATTATGAACTTAGATCTGGTAATTACTGTTGATACCGCAACAGCTCATTTGGCTGGGGCTCTTGGGAAAAGAGTTATTGTGCTTCTGGCTCTTGACAATGATTGGCGATGGTTTGAGTCTGGTGATCAAACAAAATGGTATCCAACCATGACTCTCTTGCGCCAGGAACAATACAAAGACTGGGCATCTGTGCTGGCAGAGGCAAAGCGCGAGTCGTCTCGTTGCTTATAATTGTTGACCTACCCAACAAACTGTTCAGACATTTATCAAACCAGAGCCTCCAAAAGCTCACTATCGAATTAACTATATGATTTTATTATATAAATGCAATGGCACGATTCCTGCAATGTGAAGAGCACGAGAAAAAATCATTCTCTACATAACAATAAAACTCAACTTTCAAATGAAGGGAAAATAACATGAAAAAGATTTTATTACTCGGCGCAAGTCTATTGGCCTCAACCCTAGCCTTCGCTCCTCAATCACAAGCAGCACAATGGTGCTTCTATGGAACAGATGCAAGCCCAAGCACATCACCAGCAACTTTGAATTGTGCCAATACTAATGCTGGTAATCTTGACACAAATCTATCAACCAAAGCCTATAAAGACACAGCAGGATTCTACACACTCACAGTTACAGGTGGTTATGATCCAAACCCTTCAACCGCCAATGGATTGACGGATAAAGTTGTTGCCCCATCTACAAGATCAATCCTTGAAAACAATCGCGGCACAGGCGAACTTGGTCTTGGTCTTCAAGGCGGTTACGGTCCTGAACTTGACAACAGAAGTGGTTCTGAATTTATCCTCATCGATTTAGGCGCAAACTACTTGAACTGGACCAATTGGAAAATTGAATTCAGCTCCGTTGACCAAAGTGGAAACACTGGCCTTGGTGAAGGTGCGCTGGTCTTTACATCTAACGATGCAAACTTTACAGGTGTAAATTTTAACACAGCGCCAACTATCCTTGCGAAAACAGTAGGCGATGGGTCAGGTTTTGCCAATGGCTTTTATAGCTTAACAGGTGTTCAGCGTTATCTGCTTATTTTTGAAAATTTCAAAACAGGTGACGGCACAGGATCAAAGAGCAATGATGACATTTTGGTTGCGTCACTCAAAGCAGACCCAACACCAACACCAGAGCCTTCACTAGGACTTATTCTTGGTGGTGGTCTGATGGCTCTTGGCCTTTTAAGCCGTAAACAAAAATAAAAACGATACTGCGATACAAAAAAGGAGGCCCTTGGGCCTCCTTTTTTATGTAGACAAATTATTCTGCTAAACTTTTGTCACACCTTACTTTGTCACACCTTACCTTTTTGTCACACCTGCGAAAGCAGGTGTCCATACAGTCTCTCAACAAAATAGATTAACCCATTGTTTAAAATGGATCCCTGCCTTCGCAGGGATGAAAAACAAAAACAGGGATGACAAGAGTGCGACAAGGAATACACCTTAATTCGATACTTGCCATGATCCATCTGGCTGACGACAAGCATTACCGTAAGCTTGTTGTGTTTTACCACCAACAACGACGTTATGTTGATATTCACGACAATAACGGCCGTCATTATCATAACCATCGCGTGTTGTTCTGACGGTACCTGAATTTCCTGAATTTGGATTGTTCCAACGGATTGAATCACCAACGCGTCCTGAATTCAATGATTGTGTTGTTGCACGATTTGCAGCTGCACGATCCGCATTATCAAGTGAACGACCAACTTCACCACCAACAAGACCACCTAATAAAGCGCCAACGCCAACGCCAACAAGCTGTCCTGTTCCTTTACCAAACTGAGCACCAGCAAGGCCACCTAAAGCTGCACCACCGAGTGTGCCAACTGTTTGCTTCGGACCTGTATCCTGACAAGCTGTCATGCTTAAAACAGAAAGTGTTGCGATCGATAGTACAATCTTCTTTAACATTTTGAACCTCATAAAAGATAAATGATACCCCTATCCCTCAAGAAATAGAGTCTGAAATGGCCCCTATAAAAACCCTTTCAACACCAATTATCCTAAAGAAAAGCCACCCAAAAGTCAAGATAATTTTAGTAATCAGCAATGGAAACAATAGTTATCCCTGGAGTTCTCTAACCTTTTCCATGCAAAATTCAAAAACTTGATTGGTTGACATGTGTGATGTGTTCAAAACAATCGCGTCATCCGCAGGTTTTAAGGGCGCGAGCGTTCTTTTACTATCGCGCTCATCACGGCTTTTGATATCAGCCAATACATCCTCATAAACAACATCCGGTTGCTTTTCTTTCAGTTCAAAAAAGCGCCGTTTTGCCCTCACCTCCAAGTCAGCCGTGATGAATAATTTAAGGTGTGCATCAGGACAAATCACTGTACCGATATCACGACCATCCAGAATCGCCCCCTGCTTATCATCCGGCGGCGTATGAGCGAAATTTCGCTGCAAATCAAGAAGCCTATCGCGTACAACCTGGTAAGCTGATGCCTTTGAGGCGGCAATACCAACTTCTTCTGTGCGCAAAATCGGATTTTGAAGACTATCCCATAGATCTTGAAAAGACAAGGCATCGAGGTAATGGCGCACTTCAGCATCAGAACTCGGATCAATACCATTTTTCAAAAAAAGATACCCAATCCCGCGATACAAAAGCCCTGTATCCAAATAAGCAAAGTCAAATTCTTGAGCCAATCTGCGCCCAACTGTTCCTTTGCCACTGCCTGCTGGCCCATCAATTGCAATAATAATCATTTACTCTTCCTGTACTTCGCCAAGATAAATCCCAAGCCCTAGAGCTGTTTTTAATAAAGGACTGCTCATCTCAACACATTGATAGTTTTGAATCGCGCTGGCAATGGGGACATGAATCATTTTACGATCAGACCAAGCAACCATATGATGCTCAATGCCTTCTGCTATACAATCAACCGCATGCACACCAAAGCTCGCCGCCAAAAGGCGATCAGATGGAATGGGCGGTCCACCCCTTTGCACATGCCCCAAAGAAATCACCCGCGTTTCTGCCTTTGTGAGTTTTTCAATTTGCGAGCCAATATATTGACCAATGCCGCCAAGGCGCCGCTCACCATTCGGATATTCAACAATAAGTTCACGGCCCTCAACAGTCCGAACAGCCTCAGAGACAACAACCAACGCAAAATTGCGGCCATTGTTTTTGATCTCACGAATCTTTTGGGCAATCCCATCAAGCGTGAAAGGAATTTCTGGAATTAAAATAATATCTGCTCCGCCTGCAATACCAGCTGAGAGCGCAATGTGCCCTGCATCCCTGCCCATCACTTCAAGAACCATGACACGCGCATGACTTGCAGCTGTTGGCTGCAAGCGATCCAATGCCTCTGTTGCCACATCAACCGCTGTTTCAAAACCAATCGATCTTTCCGTAAGGCCAATATCATTATCAATAGTTTTTGGAATGCCAATGAGATTAATCCCGGCTTTTTTCATGAGCCCACTTAGAATCTTCAGACTTCCATCTCCACCAATGCCGATCAAAGCATCAATTTTTAAATCATGCAGCGCATTCACAATCTCATCAGAGCGATCTTTGATCGATCCGTCTGGCATTGTGTAATGAAATGGATCGCCCTTGTTGGTTGTTCCCAAGATTGTTCCGCCCTGCCTAAAAATGGTTGAATCCACTTTAGCGGGATTCAGCTTTTCAATTAAAGGCGGCGTTGTCAAGAGACCCGCAGTTCCTTGCAGAATTCCGATAATTTCCCAGCCATATTTGAGTGTTGCCCGCTGAACAATTCCCCTCAATGCTGCATTGAGACCTGCGCAATCGCCTCCACTCGTCAGAACTGCTATTCGTTTTACCATTCGTCTCGATCCCTCTGTCAACACATATCACCTTTACCAAGTATAAAGAACAGTCTCAAAGGGTGCAACAAATACATGAAAAAAGGGAGCTTTGAAGCTCCCCTTTTTATTTCTCTCAGTCAGCAGGTTCATTCTCTAAGAGTTGACAGGCTGCCACTTGATTTTGAAAAGCTTTCAAAATAGGATAGACTTTGTCCATATCCAGTTGCGGAGATGCCGATGATGACTTAGGTGGTGTTAATGCAGCAAAGATTTGCTTTTTAATATTTCCCAAATTTCCAACACTCTCTAAATGACCGAAAAAAGGCGCTCCCAAAAAATGAAGGGCTGTTAATTGGACTGACTCAGGTCCATTGGCCCAAAGTTCAATGCCTAAATCCTGTGCAATTTTTTGAAAAAGGGCAACAGAAGCGGGTATTTGCTGAGATGAAGTATTCATTGTACATAAAGGCACGCCAAAAAGAGTCCACAATTCCTCAAACCCATAAAATGAATCGCTCGCGATAAATTGTTGAATTATAGGAATCTCACTCGTAAGAATGCGATGAAATGCGCCAAATTTTGGCGAATGCACTAAAGTCGAAAAAACGGTAAGTGAGAGAGCCCACTTTTTAAGAGCACCCAAATAGACATTACGCCCAGGCATCACACCCAACAACACATCTAGCGCCTTCAAATCTAGAGAAGAGATAAAATCATCTATTTTAAAGCCTGGAAAATCCACGCAAATCTCCAGTTCCATGATAAACTTTGCAAATTCTGCCATAGCCTTAGGAGTCGATAGTTTATTTTTAATCTCCTCAACGTGATCCTTTTGACTGAGAACGCCTTCTCGGAATGATGTTGTTGACATCATTGATGTATCTTTACACAAAAACTCAGTAATAGTTCTGACAATCTCTTTTTGTTTTAATAATCGAGCTTTCTTATTCTCCGCGCTAAGGTCGGCTGAAACGTCTCTTTTCTCTATGGGCTTTTCATTTAAGGCGACAGAAGATCTATCATCCCCAATGCGCTCTCCTTCAGCCGGAGGTGTGGTTATCAAAACGACACCATAAGCCGCCTCAGGGCTTTCAAGTAATACCTGCTCACTTGTAACTGGACTTAAATTTGTGGGTTCTATACCTGACATACTGCTTCCTCTCAATTTATTTTATATAATCATTGGTCACTCAGCCAATAAGGCATCTTCTCACTCGCAAATATGTTCGTCAAGTAAAATTAATATATTGGCAATAAATAATTGAATGTACTTTAACTATAGCACTTAGGTATTTCTTAAAAATTATCTGATAAATTAATGACATAGCCAATCAAGGGTCATCTCTCGGGAGACAAAAATGAAATTTGGAACCAGAATACCACATGGAATTCATCACAACGACTATCCCGTTGTGGTCATTCGCAATGATGAGAATTCTTCCAAACAAAAACCGCTTCCTTTCAATCCGGATGGCAGTTGTTTATCCTTAAAAGACTTGCCCCCAGCCAATACAAAAAGGTGGGTATCATCTCGAAAAGCGCAAATTGTAGCAGCGATTAATGGGGATTTGATTTCCGTTGATGAAGCTTGCAAAAAATATGCTCTTTCCCCTGAAGAACTCATTTCATGGCAAGAAGCTCTCAAGCATCAGGGCCTCGCTGGCCTTAAAGTGACGAAGAGTCGAAATCACCGCAGATAGAAAACTAGGCTGGCGTCACTGGCGGCATTGTATTTGCCTCAACTGCTTTGCCCATTTTATGCAAAACCCGCGCCATGAAAACCCCAAGAGGGATTGGCAAAATAAAATTGATCACAGGAATGGTCAAAACAAATACCAAAAAAATCCCATACAAAAACAAGCGCCTTCCATAAGTATCTTCAATTCTGTCGATCAAAGCAGGACCCCTCACTTGCATCTTGTAAAAACGCATATAGGCCTTAATGAGCAGATAACTATTGAGCGAATAGAAAACAATAATACCAATCAAGGGGATCAAATAGAGTATAGAACAAATCACGTTCAGTATCAAAAACAGACAGAAGAATTTTAGGCAAAACATCAAGCGTTCATTCGTCGGAACAACATGCGCAATTTTTTCAACACCTTCGTTTTTGAGCATCGTCTCATAAATTTCAGCCTGAAAGAACAAAGACACCGTAAAAAGAACCGGAACAGCTGTTAATACAAAAAGCCCCAAGAACAACAAGGCACTTGTAAAAGCAATAGCGCCAGGAACAAAGAAAGAAAATATTCCCATACCCAAGAAAACAATTTGCTGACAAAGAAAAATAAGGGCAAAAGTGATGAAAAATGAGATAAATAAACTCTTGATGATCATAAAGACACAATCTTTACGAAAGACACTCTCAAAGGTCTCTTCAATTGTTTCAAAAAACATGTCTATCTCCCTCTAACTTTCTGATTTTTCAAAGACCGCTGCATAATAGAGATTAAATAGAAATTTGGAAAACCGTCATTCAGAGTCACCCCCATAAGGGGTGACGTGGAATCTCATCTGCTCTACCGCGTCATGCTGAATTTATTTCAGCATCTCTAGATCCTGAAACAAGTTCAGGATGACCAAGTTGATAAAGCAGAAACTCCACGGGCCTTCCGTCTTCGCTCAAACTACGACGCAAGGCCCTCTGAGTGACGATTGGAGCTATTATGCAACAGCCTCATTCTCTCTTAAGGATATAAAACTTTGATCTTAATTGCTATCCTTTTTCACTGCAATGCCACAGACGTAATGAGACATCAGCAAAACCGCGAAAGTAGGCGATAATAGATTCACCAATGGCGCCCAGCCTAAAAAAGCAAAGCACAGGCCTAACATGAACTTTGGCGTCCGGTGTAAAACATGCAGCCTCTTAATCTCACCTGGCTCATAATAACGCAAAGCGGCCATTTCAAAATATTCACGCCCCAGCAAAAAGCCATTCACGGCGAAATAAACAAAAATATTGATCACTGGAATAATGTAGAAAGGCAAAGCAAGCAAGTTGACAAACAACACAAGCAAAAATAGCTTCAAAGCGCTCCACAATTCAACATGCAGCGCACTCTCATTTGCTTTTAAGCTTGGGTAATAAACCTTCTCAACACGATTCATCACCTGAGGAAAATAGAAAGATGACACAAAGATAAAGACAGCAGGGAATAAAAAGACGGAAAGGCCTAAAAATCCAATATCTCCAATATATGAAAGATATGAAAACCACTGATTATCTGTCGTAAGCTCAATTAAATATTTTAATGAACTGTGTAACAGAAAAATTGAAATAATAAAGACCAAAACAGCAAGAAAGATTGATTTAAAAATAATTGTTAGAATTTTTAAATCAAAAAGCTGACTAAGACTTCTCAAGAAAATTTGCATCTAAAAACCTTCAGAAAGAACTACCATGATTACGAATTTGTATAGTATAATAGCTAATTGGATCCCAAAATACAAACCGATAAATCACAACGCATTCAAAATGAAAGTATGATGACATGTTCACACACTCAAGCAAGACAATTGATGTTACAGGTATTGGCAACGCGATCGTCGACGTGATTGCAAACATATCAGATGACTATATTCAGCTTGAAAACCTGCCAAAAGGCGCCATGATACTTGTCGATGCTGAACGTGCATCTAGACTTTACAATCAAATGGGTCCAAGCATCAAACAATCTGGCGGATCCTGCGCAAACACAATGGCAGCCTTCGCATCCATGGGCGGTAAAGGCGCGTTCATCGGCAAAGTGCAATATGACGAACTCGGTCATATCTTTGAAAAAAGCATGCTCGATATCGGTGTTCATTTTAATACACCAAAAGCTTTCAGAAGTGAGGGAACAGGCATGTGTCTTGTCCATGTCACCCCTGATGCAGAACGCACAATGTGCACATACATAGGCGCTGCACAAGATATATCTGTGAACGATATTGATTTCACGCTGATTAAAAATGCCAAGGTTCTCTATCTTGAGGGATATCTGTGGGATCGTGAA